>NZ_JACHYW010000043.1:0-37841 GCF_014193145.1 Rhizobium sp. BK060 | reverse complement strand
GTCGACACGTCGCCGATGTCCTTGGCGCCACCCTCGCTGAACTTCGCCGGAAGCGGCATCTCCGGGGGTACATGGTCCGGGCCACTCACACAGCCTGACAGAACAGACAGTGCGGCAAGGATTGCATATCGGTGCATAGGGTCTCCAACGGGATGCTCGGCGATTCTCTAAGAAATTATTACCGCCTATGGTTAATTTTTCACTTCTCAATACCCCTTAACCACAATCCAAAAAGGAAGCATGCGTGATGACGAAACGGAGGCGTTGATGCCGGCCATTTGAGCGCGCGCCCCGCACGCCAATTGCATGAATATGACTATGCCGCGATCCGAGTGCACAATCGCATACCGATGCAACAGCGGCGCGCAGCACGCAGTGGATGAGGATCTTCGCGCAAACTCAACTCATGAGACTTGACGCAGCTTACGCTGTCAACCGCCGTCTAATGTGGAGCGCATGGCCCTCGAGTAGTCGCTCCCCGCCGGGGCGGCGAGTGCCCGGCTGCTGATCGCG
The DNA here is from genome assembly GCF_014193145.1 of Rhizobium sp. BK060. Taxonomy (NCBI): domain Bacteria; kingdom Pseudomonadati; phylum Pseudomonadota; class Alphaproteobacteria; order Hyphomicrobiales; family Rhizobiaceae; genus Rhizobium; species Rhizobium sp. BK060. Next base: position 37,328 of record NZ_JACHYW010000043.1, on the reverse strand, counting down.
GCCTGTTTCCTTACCTGGTCGAGAGGCAGGTCGGTACGGACCAGGCCGCGGTCGTAGAGGTAGTCCGGCAGGTAACCAGATGCGATGATGCGCCAGTCGAGCGGGATGCCGGGATCGATCAGTCGGGCGAGCTTGAAGACGATCGTCGTGCAGTTTGCCGTGATCGTCTGGTAGAATTCGGGCTGTGCCGCCAGCGCGTTGGCCTTTTCAAGGTAGGACAGGAAGAGGGCGCGCGCTATCTGCGGGGAGACACGGAGCGGATAAAGCGACACGGTCTCCCGGCGGATGTTGGTGCGCAGGCGGACGATGTCGCTCTCTTCCGCAGCTATCAGCACCAGTTCGAACTCTTTGAAGAAGCCGCCGATCTCCGAGAATGCCTCGCCTCGTTCCTTTCGGATCTCGGCCGAGAATACGACATGGCGACCATCCGCAAAACCGAAGCTGACAAGGGTATGGGCAATCGCGGGGTTGCTCCAGACGGAGTTCAGCAAATCGACCGACCGGAGCGTGGCGAGGTCATATTGCTCGGTTTGCCAAAACGGATCGAAGTCTTCGGTCGTCCGCCATTGAAAGTTCCGGACGTTGTGCAGGATGATCTGGTCGCCTGTTATCGTTGCGGTGACACCGTGGGCAACGTCGGCCGCCCACTCCCGGTTGTTGCTCGGCTTGATGCCGCTCCACCAGTAGGAAACCGCGAGCATCGCCGCCAGTAGAAGCACACCGGCGAAAAGCAGGCGCCGCCTGGCAGTCAGAATGGCGATCAGTCCGACGAGAAAGCCAGCGGCGATGATTGGCCATTTCCATGTAGAAGGCGCCTGATAGAAGGCGGCAAGGGCAAACCATCCGGCGAAGGCAATGGCTGCAAGCCGGAAGACGAAGCGAGCGATAAGTACCAGAATTCGCCACTTCCGAGGCTTTGCCGCAGTGGAGATAATTGCCATTGTTTCGCCCCCGCGAACGCGCCTGCCTGCCAATCGGAAGGCGCAATATCGCGCGGCCTTCCAGGAAGCGCAAACCACCGGAACGACCGACGCCCGCTTCAATGGCGGCCCCAGATCCCACCAGCGGTGCGAGCGGGGCCGCCTCGTTGAATTATGCGGATGCGGCTTCGCTCGAACTGCCTGAGAGCGCCTTGCGCAGCCGCTCCTCCTGATCCGGCGCCAGCGAAGTTTTCAGGACGCGGCCGCGCAGCCCCTGGAGCTCGGCGAGAACCTTCTCCGGTTGCGCCTTGCGCACGAGGATGAAGAGAGCGGAGGAGGAATTCGGTATGGTCCCGCCAAGAGACCTGATGAACTCGTCGTCGATACCATAGTCAGTGAGCGAGCCGGAGATCGCGCCGGTGCCTGCACCGACGAGGCCGCCGATTGCAAAGCCTGCGAGCGGATTGAGGAACAGCAAGCCGACAAGACCGCCCCAGAGGGAGCCGGACAACAAGCCTGATGTGGCGCCGATCGCCGTCAGGTTGAGGCTCTGCTTGAGATGGACCTTGCCGGCCTCGTCTCGAACCACCACGACTGCATCTTCGAGATCGACGAGGTATTCCTTCTTCAGGCTGTTCAATTTCAGCAGCACCTTGTCTGCTTCGTCCATGGCATCGAAGCCGATGACAACGAGTTCCGACATTGTCCGTTCCTTTCGTTTGATGGCGAGGATATGGAGCATGACGGCTGGCAGACGTGCGCCAGCCGGGGCCCATTGATCGAACGCGTAGATCTTCCGCCAGTCTGCTTTCATGTCAACGAGCAACCAACTGCGCGCCGCAGCCTCAAGCGCCTTATCGAGCATTCCGAAGTCAGATTTGCGCATCATATGCGTATTCCCGATCTGCATCGGTATGATGAACGGTGTCATTGCGAAGTAAGGCCGCATCCAGCCATGACCACTGGTTGGGACAGGCTGGAGCCCCGGCGCTGCACAATGCTCGTCGCATTTCTCGACGAGCTCGCGTTCCCACTGAAGAGGGTCACTCGGTAAGGACGTGACCGTAACAAACGAGCGTCAAACGTAACAGCGAGCAGAAGTGCCTTGGCCTACTGGGTAAGCGGCTGTGGCTTAAAGTCTCCCTGAAGAGTTTCATCGGCAGGGCGTTTCTTGGCCTGCATCGGCTGCTCAAGCACTGTCACTGGTGCGGCGACAGCCGTGGCGGCAACGTTGCCGATGGTTGTCACCGTGCCGCCGACCACAGCGGTCAGCCCTTGGCCGAGCGAGACATTCGAGTCCGTCAGCGTCTGCCCGGTGATGATGCGTTGGCCAATCAGTTGAACGATTTCAGGACTTTCGGCGAACTTGCCATGGTTCAGACCTTCCCCCTTCACCTTGGTAAGATCGATCGCCGTAATGCCGGCAGCTTCGAGTTTCGAGCGATAGGGCTCCACGGTCGGGTCAATCGAGCCCAAACGCGAGACCTTGCCGGTGATGAAGCTTGACACTGCAAGCGCCTTGTCATCCTGCGACACGAAGATCGTGAACTTCGGCGTCGGCGTGCCCATCTCGGCGAACTGTTTTGCGAAGACCTGAATGTCGATATCAGGGGAAGCGAGGATGACGTTGTGAATCTTGCTGTTCACATGGCCGTCGCGGATGCCCATCTGTCGCAGCGACTCCATGGTGAGCCAGGTGCCCATGGAGTGGGCAAGGATGGTGATGTCCTTGACATCCGGGTCCGCGGCGAGCGTTCGCAGCCCCTGCTCGAGTGCTGTGCGCGAGTAGTTGGTGCTCTCCTTGTCGTATTCGTAAGCCGTGAGTTGCGCGCGTGAGGGCCAGGTGAAGAGAAACGGCGTCGCCTCCATGCCGGAATCGTGGACGATCTGGGCGAGGCGGAAAACCGAGTCTTCGTATTTGTTATTGAAGCCATGCACGAAAACCAGCGCGTGACCGCCTTGAATATGCTGGCGAAACCAGGCACGGCCCTGCGCTTGCGTCTCGATCTCTCTGACGCTGGTCACCGCAAAGTCGGTCGCGGGGTTGGGCGGCAGTCGCCTCGGCCATTGGACGGTGCCGGGCTCCCGTTTTGGCGGTATCGAGACGTCGACCGCCGTCAAGTAAGGTTTCGGGCTGCGTTCGCCGGTAAACAGCGTTGCAGGGTCGCCGGACGGTTCGCGGGTGGTGGCGACCAGCATGCTGACTTGCGAGGTCTTCGGCGTGGCCGCCGTCAGCGCAATGGGTGCCATGACCCCGCTTGGATGACCACAACCGGCAAGAAGTGCGGCGACGAGCAGCGGTGCAATTGTCCGAACAGCGCGGGCAGCGATCACGTTTCCGGTCCCCTCGTTTGAAAACGCAAGCACCTTACGGTGGCCGGGCCAAAGTGAAAATACCTTACAGTAACCACGCAGATGTTACGTGCAATTCGCGCAAGACGCCTACGTGCCGCGACGAGTTTTGGGCAAGTGTTACCGAACCGCAACGAGTGCACGCCGCTTGTCTTCTGGGCGGCTCCAGTCCGATCCTCGCGGCGCCCCTTTCGTCCTCATTTGTCCTTTTGTGAATTCGGTTCACAGATCCTTGGACCAAGTGACCGCTTATCATCGAAATCCAATGCCTCCATATGTCCGCCAGTCAACCACGCCGGCAGGCCGGCAGTCATTTGAGGCACATTATGCCAATTGCTCTTTTTGCTTTGACGATCGCGGCCTATGCGATCGGAACCACAGAATTCGTCATCGTCGGACTGTTGCCGACTGTCGCTTCAGATCTTCATATCAGTCTGCCGCTGGCGGGATTGATCGTCAGCGTTTATGCCTTGGGTGTCACTTTCGGCGCACCCGTGCTGACGGCGCTGACCGGACGTATCGAAAGGAAGCCACTGCTTCTCGGCCTGATGGCACTCTTCGTCATCGGCAACGGCATGGCGGCAATCAGCCCGAGCTACGCGCTGTTGCTGGTCGCGCGCGTGCTTTCGGCCTTTGCGCATGGCGTCTTCTTCTCTGTCGGTTCGACCATTGCGGCCGATCTCGTTCCCGAAAACCGTCGTGCTTCGGCGATCGCTATGATGTTCATGGGCTTGACGGTCGCCATCGTCACCGGCGTTCCGCTTGGCACGATGATCGGCCAGGTCTTCGGCTGGCGCGCAACCTTCGCCGCTGTTGCCGGCCTTGGCGCAATCGCCTTTCTTGCGATTGCCGTGTTGCTGCCGTCGAACCTGAAGAAGGCACCAGCCGCCGGCATCGGCGACCAGATCCGCGTGCTCGGCAGCGGTCGCCTGCTTATCGTCTTCGCCATGACAGCGCTCGGATATGGCGGTACCTTCGTCGCCTTTACTTTCCTCGCGTCGATCCTGCAGGAAATCACCGGGTTTTCCGCCGGCACCGTCGGCCTCGTTCTCGTGGTCTACGGCATCGCCATCGCCATCGGTAATGTCGCCGGCGGCAAGCTCGCCAACCGCAGCCCTGTACGTGCCTTGACCGGGCTCTTCATCGCCCAGGCAATCGTGCTGGTGCTCTTCAGTTTCACGGCAGCATCGCCCTGGCTGGTCGTTCCGACGCTGGCAGCACTTGGCTTCCTCTCCTTCGCCAACGTGCCAGGGCTGCAGATCTACGTGGTGCAGTTGGCAAAGCAGGTTCGCCCCGCCGCCGTCGATGTGGCATCGGCCCTGAATATCGCAGCCTTCAACCTCGGCATCGCGGCGGGTGCATGGATCGGCGGTCTGGTGGTCGAGTCCTCGCTGGGGCTTGGTGCAACGCCATGGGTTGGTGCAATCCTCGTCGTGGCAGCGCTGGTTCTGACACTCTGGAGTGGTGCTCTGGATGGCCGCTCGGCATCCGATGCCGACACCGCGAGCCAGCCTGCCTAACCACGGCGACGGGAATCCCCAACATCCCGAGATCGGTGGTCGACGCGAGCCCAATTGCGTTGGCCACTGTTACTTTGTGGACGGCGGAGTACCTGTGCCTTAACCCGGCGAAGGAGGCTGGCGCTGCGCGGGAAGCATTCTTTGCCAGTCGTTTCCGATGTTTCTTTTCCCGGTAAAATTGTGTCGTCGTCGTCCACAATTTTCTTGCCTAATAGCGGCATGCTGCGACATACTCAGCGCAGCTGATAGCCACTTGTATGCATGCTTCGAAACACCTTGCGCATTTGCGTTCTTCACGCAGTTGGGGTTCGATCAATGGTTTATCTGTCGCCTTTTCTCAAGATATCGGTTGCAATGCTCGCCACTTGCGGGGCGTCGCTTCTGTCCAGTACATCCGCATATGCACAAGATCCCCTTGACGATTTTCCGCTGGTTATCAGTTGTGAATACAAGGGCACCTACCACGCATTCTATTTGTCGAGGGTGACGAAAGACGGCACCGCCACTTTTTCAGCCTCCGACCGGATTGCGGGCACGATTACGCTGGACGGTAAAGCAAAGGCCGTCGGCGGATCCGATGGGGGAAGTTGCGTGGGCAAAACCCTCAAGGAACTGCGCGCGTCAGGGCAGGCGCACGACCTCAAATCTTAGCCCTGCAACGCCGCGATTCTGGGCTATTGGCTTCGACCAGGGCCATCTTTCGCGCGGGCGATGGAGAGGCCCCCAACCTACGTCGCACGAGCTGGCTTGATCTGTAGCGTGAAGCTCAGCTATTGGCGCGACGCGAGGGGGAAGAGGCATGGAAGAGCTGCGAACTCCTTTCAAGGTAACAGCGGGTCGCTTTCTGCGCTCGGTGAGGATTTTCATGTCCTCGGAAGTCGGCGGCGCAGCCAAGCTTCTGACGGCAAGCCTTGTCGCGCTCTTCCTCGTGATCAACGGGCTCAATGTGCTGAACAGCTTCGTGGGCCGGAACTTCATGACGGCGATCGCCGACAGGCAGATCGCGGAATTCGCCCGGCAAGCCGTATTCTATCTTCTCGTGTTTGCTGGCTCCACGATCGCATCGGTTTATGCGCGCTTTACGGAGGAGCGGCTAGCACTCACCTGGAGAGACTTTCTGACGCGTCGCGCCGTCAATCTCTATCTTACTGACGGAGCCTTTTACCGCCTCGGTGTTTCGGGCGAACTCTCGTATCCGGATCAGCGCATTTCGGAAGATATCCGGGCATTTACCGTGACGACACTGTCTTTCTTGCTGATGATCTTCAGCAGCGGGCTAACGATCCTTTCATTTTCAGGCGTACTTTTATCGATCAACCCCGTCTTGTTCGCCGTGGCCTTCATTTATGCGGCTTGCGGCTCGCTTCTGACGATCTGGCTGGGGCGCCCGCTCATCAAGCTGAACTACGACCAGCTCGATAAAGAGGCAAGTTTCCGTACGGGCCTCATTCAAGCGAGGGAGAACGCCGAGCGAATCATACTCACCGGCAGTGAGTCGCGCATGAAGTCCTTTCTTGCAAGCCGAATTGATGATTTGGTGACCAACTTTCGCAGCATAACATCCGTGAACCGCAATGTCGGCTTCTTCACGACGGGCTACAACTGGCTGATCCAGATCATCCCTGCTTTGATTGTCGCACCGGCCTTCTTCCGCGGTGATATCGAATTCGGGGTGATCACCCAATCCGCGGCAGCATTCGCAATGCTGGTGGGCGCCTTTTCGCTGATCATCAACCAGTTCAACTCGATCTCCAACTTCGCCGCGGTCGTGGCGCGACTAAACATGCTTTTGGAAGCGATAGAGAACTCGCAGCAGCGCGTCGGATCCGACATTCGGATCGACGACACCAGCGAGGGCCTGTCGTACGAGAGGCTCACGATACTGTCAGAGTGGGACGGCTTGCCGTTGTTGCAGGAGTTGACCGTAGCCATTCCGCCTCGTGCTCGCGTCCTTGTGACATGCGCCCGAGAGGACCAAGGGAGCGCGCTTTTCAGGGCCACCGCCGGTGTTGCTTGTCCCGGTTCTGGCCGAATATTTCGCCCCGCCGCCGAACGGATACGCTTCCTGCCGCAGCAGTCCTATTTTCCGACGGGTACGCTTCGACAACTCATCGTTCCGTCGGACGCGAGCACAGAAATTCCGGACGAACAAACTTCGCTGCTACTTGCCGAATTCGGACTCGAGCGCATTTCTAAGGCAGAGGGATTTCAACAAGAAGTGGAATGGCATACGTCTCTGACGCAAAGAGAGCAGTGCTTGCTGATGCTGGCGAGCGTGTGCGTTGCGAAGCCGGATGTCATCTTGCTTGAGAGGGCCGAGGTTATGGTTGGCTGGGATACACTTTTCCGGATCATGACGCGCTTTGCAAATGACGGCATCGCCTGCGTTCATATCGGGAGCGCCGCCAACATATCATCCTATGACGCCATCCTGGACCTTGGCGATAGTGGCGGATGGCAATGGAGGAAACCCACATAACCGCGCAGACGCTTCTGCGGCGTGCAGCACGGAGATTGCGACGACAAGAAAGTCGATAGGAGGCTGACGATGACGAATGCCGCTCTTGCAACCGACGATTATCTGAAAACGAGCACTCCGCTTGGAGCAGAGGAACTCCGCTTGATGGACGCCTACTGGCGCGCATCGAACTATCTTTCGGTCGGGCAGATTTATCTGCTCGACAATCCGCTCCTGAAGCAACCCCTCAAGCGGGAGCACATCAAGCCGAGGCTGCTTGGCCACTGGGGAACGTCGCCTGGCTTGAACATGCTCTATGTGCATTTAAACCGAGTGATCAAGCGCGACGATCTCAACATGATTTATGTGATCGGGCCTGGCCATGGTGGGCCATCACTGGTCGCGCATGCTTATCTGGAGGGGACCTACAGCGAAGTCTACCCGAATATCGGTCAGGACACCGAAGGGATGAAGGCTTTGTTCAAGCAGTTCAGCTTTCCCGGCGGCATTCCGAGCCATGTCGCCCCCGAAACGCCAGGAAGTATTCATGAGGGTGGCGAACTCGGCTATGCGTTGAGCCATGCCTACGGCGCGGCCTTCGACAATCCGGATCTGATCGTCGCCTGCGTTGTTGGCGACGGCGAGGCCGAAACCGGTCCGCTTGCGACGGGATGGCATGGCAATAAGTTTCTCAATCCTGCCCGTGACGGATGCGTGCTGCCGATCCTGCATCTCAACGGCTACAAGATCGCCAATCCCTGCTTCCTAGCCCGCATCCCCAAGGACGAATTGCGGAAGTTCTTCGAGGGGATGGGCTATGCTCCGCTTTTCGTGGAAGGTCATGATCCTGACAAGGTGCAGCAGCAGCTGGCGGCAGCGATGGATACAGCCGTCGGCGAGATCAACCGGATCTGGGCGGAGGCGCGTGAGAAGGGTAATCTGAAACGCCCGGCGTGGCCGATGATCGTTTTCCGCACGCCAAAGGGCTGGACCTGCCCAAGCGAAATCGACGGCAAGAAATGCGAGGACTACTGGCGGTCGCACCAGGTTCCGATGGGCGACATGGATAAGCGGGAACACATCGAGATCCTTCGGCACTGGATGCAGACGTACAAACCTGGAGAGCTCTTCGACGACGACGGTAAGCTGCGCGCCGAATTCGCGGCGCTCGCCCCGGCTGGCAATCGCCGGATGAGCGACAATCCGCACGCGAACGGTGGTCTGCTGCTGCGTGACCTGAAGATGCCAGATTTCCGCGACTACGCCGTTCCCGTGCCGAGCCCGGGGGCGACAACGACCGAATCCGCCCGGGTGATGGGCACGTTTCTTCGCGATGTCATGAAGATGAACCTGAACACAAAGAACTTCCGGCTGTTCAGCCCCGACGAGAACAACTCGAACCGCTGGCAGGATGTGCTCGAGGTCACCAACCGCTGCTACATGGCGGAGATCTATCCCGAGGACGATCACCTGTCGCCCGATGGCAGGGTGATGGAGGTGTTGAGTGAGCATCAGTGCCAAGGCTGGCTTGAAGGCTACCTTCTGACAGGACGCCACGGCTTCTTCTCGTGCTATGAGGCCTTCATTCACATCATCGACTCGATGTTCAACCAGCACGCCAAATGGTTGAAGGTGTGTAATCACATACCTTGGAGGCGGCCGATTGGATCGCTCAACTACTTCTTGAGCTCGCATGTCTGGCGCCAGGATCATAACGGCTTCAGCCATCAGGATCCGGGGTTTATCGACCACGTCGTCAACAAGAAGGCCGAGGTGATCCGCGTCTATCTCCCCGCGGACGCAAACACGCTGCTTTCCGTTACCGATCATTGCCTGCGTAGCCGCAACTACGTGAACGTCGTCGTGGCCGGCAAGCAACCGGCGCCGCAATGGCTGACTATGGATGAGGCGATCAAGCATTGCGCCGAGGGCCTCGGCATTTGGGAATGGGCCAGCAATGATAAGGGCAGTGAGCCTGACGTCGTGATGGCGTGCTGCGGCGACGTTCCGACGCTCGAGACGCTGGCGGCGGTGCAATTGATCCGCGAGCATCTGCCCGAACTGAAGGTGCGCGTCATCAACGTCGTCAACCTCATGAAGTTGCAGCCATCAAGCGAGCATCCCCACGGTCTTTCAGACCGCGATTTCGATGCGCTCTTCACCAAGGACAAGCCGATCATCTTCGCGTTCCATGGATATCCCTGGCTGATCCACCGGCTGACCTACCGGCGCACCAACCACGGCAATCTGCATGTGCGCGGATACAAGGAGGAGGGGACGACGACGACGCCATTCGACATGGTCGTTCTCAACCAGCTAGACCGCTTCCATCTTGTCGAAGACGTCATCGATCGGTTGCCGCAACTCGGTTCCCGCGCCGCCTACTTCAAGCAAGCGATCCGCGAGAAGCTGATCGAGCACCGGCAATACATTGAAGACCATGGCGATGACATGCCTGAAATCACCGGTTGGAAATGGGGCGTCCAGGGGCGGCCAGCAAAGACGCAAAGGACGTCGACGGAAGGCGACAATACCTAAGGCGTTCGGCCCGCAACGTGCGGCCGGGCTGCATTTCGCGGGCGCCGATGACGTCGGTGCAGTATACAAGTCACTGCTGTGACGACGCTCGGGCGGCGATTTGCATATTGGCGAGTTGAGGAGCGCCGTCAGGCGCGAAGCCCGTGTGGAAAGGGGGAAGTCATGGTCGAGGTACCCACCCCAAACATCGAGTCCGCGCCGAGCGACGAGGATTTCGCGCGACTGCAGTTCACGACCCTACTCTATTACCTGCATTGCACGAACCCGGACAACGGGCTCGTCCGCGACAAGACTCAAGCGGGCGCGCCGGCGAGTATCGCCGCCATCGGCATGGCGCTTGCCACTATCCCTGTCCTTGTGGAGCGCGGTATCATCATTCGTGAGTTTGCTGCCAAGATCGCCCGACGGCGGCTTGATTTTCTCCTGCATTGCCACCAGGGTCCCGAGCCGGACGCCTCGGGCTATAAGGGCTTCTTCTACCACTTCCTCGATATCGAAACAGGACGTCGGGTATGGCAGTGCGAACTGTCGACCATCGACTCCGCCTTCCTGTTTGCCGGCGCCCTGACGGTCGCCACTTACTTCGATGAGGATACGGCTGACGAAGCAAGGATCAGGCAACTTGCTGCATCGCTCTACGAGCGGGCAGACTGGAACTGGGCATGTGACCACGGCGCGACCCTGACGCACGGCTGGCGCCCCGAGAACGGCTTCATTCCCTACCGCTGGCGCGGCTACGACGAAGGCTTGCTTCTCTACATACTGGGGCTCGGCTCGCCGTCGCATCCCTTGCCGCAGGAAAGTTACGCGGCCTACACGGCAAGCTATGACTGGCGCAACATCTTCGGACGCGAACTGCTCTACTCCGGTCCGCTCTTCACGCACCAGCTTTCGCATATGTGGATCGATTTCCGCGGCCTCCGCGACGAATTTATGCACGAACATGACAGCGACTATTTTCAGAACAGCAGGCAGGCGACGTTCGTCCACCAGGAATATGCGATCCGAAATCCGATGGAGTTCGAAGGCTATGGCGAGCACTGCTGGGGATTTACCGCAAGCGATGGACCCGGCTGGCTGACGGCGGAAGTTGACGGGGTGCGCAGGGAGTTCTTCGACTATATCGCCCGCGGGGCACCGTTCGGGCCGGACGACGGGACGGTCTCGCCGTGGGTCGTCGTGGCGTCTCTGCCTTTCGCACCCGAGATCGTCATTCCAACCGTCCTCAACTGCGGGCGCATGAATCTGGGAATGACGCGGCTCTACGGGTTCAAGCCATCGTTCAATCAGACTTTCAAGGTTGCAGACAGTCCTACAGGGTGGTGGATCAGCCCCTGCCACTTCGGCATCGATCAGGGCCCGGTGGCGCTGATGATCGAGAATTACCGGACCGGCTTCCTATGGAATCTGATGCGCAATTGCGAACCTATTGTCAGGGGACTGCGCCGCGCCGGCTTTACCGGCGGCTGGCTTTAGCCAGCGTTTGTGCATGCGGACTTGTACGATGGTCGCGCACGCCGAGTTCGATCAATGGGAACCGCGAAGCTGATTGTCCACGAGCCAATTCCGGTTGAAAACGCGCTTCGCTCCATCGGTTGCCTGGGAGGTCTGCACGATATCCTCCCGCAACCACCAGTCGAGCGAGGTGCCGGGCGGCGAGAGTTTTCCTTGTTCAAGGTTTGCCGTGACCAGGATTGATATCGATGGGTTCCGCGCAGACTTCCCTGCCGCCGTTTCGGCAGCCGACAGAGCAAAAAGCGGCGCGACGATGCCCGTCATGAGGACGGACGCGTAGACTGGTAGCGTTTGCGAGTACGACATAACATGCACCCCGCTGGAACTGCAGCAATACTACAATGTCGCAAGTCAAACCTGTAGTCGAGCCTGTATTTTGTGTGCTTCGTCCAATGAGATGCCGCGGGGATAGGAAGCACCCCGCGCTGGATTTCTGTACCTTTACTTTGACCGTCTGCGGCGGCGACCGGCACAAGCGCTATCGCTTCAGCAGTAGCCGTGTTGGCTCGAGGCTGCACCATGCGGATCTCCGTCAAAACGAGAGCGTTGCGGCCCCCTCCTTGATCTCGGCATGCATCGCGCTTGCGCCGACGATCACGACACCATCGAGGAGGTCTTCCTGATCGTAGCCGCGCGACTTCACGCATGGTGGGCAAGCCCAGATCGTGCCGCCACGGTTCTGAAAGTCCTCGATCAAATTCGTGAGGGGGTCGAGAGGAGGGACATGCGTCATGCGCTGGCCGCCTTTTCGCACCAAATCGATCGCGGTGCTGGTGAGGAACATCGAGACTTTGAGCCCGGCGGTGATGCCGCCGTTGGCGATCGTGAAGGCAACGGACGAAAGCTCGGAATCAATTCCCTTCGTCAGGAGCACGACCAGTTTTTCAGTCGAGGTTTGCATAGTATTCTCCTCCAGTTGAGTTGTACCTGTTCACTCTAGGGAGGCGGGAAGCACCTGTATTTGGCCGAGATGCGTGAAGACTTATCCAAAAGTCCTCAACCGACGCGCGGCGTGGCGCGGGATGACGTTCTGTCGACGCTTCTGTCAGCGATGCGCCTTTCGGGATCGCTGCAGTTCTGCTTTATGCCGTCTGGCGCCTGGCAGACGGATGACAAACCTTCCCTGGCCGCTCTCTCGGGAAAAGCAAGCGGTACGGTGCCGTTCCACATCGTCGTCGCGGGCCAATGCTGGCTGAAGATTGAAGGCGACGAGGCAACCTTGAATGCAGGTGATGTGCTGATATTCCCCTTCGCTACCGGACACCAATTAGGGGCAGGGGCAGGCGGCGTATTGGTCGAACCCATGCGCGAATTGCCGCCGAAGCCGTGGCGGCAGATCCCCGTTCTCCGGCATGGAGACGAAGCGGACGGCGTGAGGCTGCTCTGCGGCTACCTGCAATGCGATGCGCTGCGCTTTGAGCCACTGAGGAAGGCGTTGCCCAAGCTCATTCATGTGAAAACGCTCGGCGCGAATGGTGGAGACTGGCTCCGTGCCACCATCCGGCAGATGGTTGACGAGGTCGATAGGCCACGTGCGGGTGGAATTTCCATGCTGCCGCGGCTGACCGAAATGATCTTCATCGAAATTCTCCGCCACCAGATCATGACGGCCGAGCCGCGGAGTGTCGGTTGGCTGGCGGCGCTGGCGGATGAGGCGTTGTCGCGGTGCCTTTCCATCATTCACGACGACCCGACGCACGACTGGTCTTTAAAGGAATTGTCGATCACCTGCGGGATGTCGCGAAGTGTACTGGCGGAGCGGTTTAAGACAATCCTTGGTACATCCCCCATCAGGTACATGCGGGATTGGAGGCTCTATCTTGCCAGCGTGTCGCTGGCGACGACCGGAGCGCCGATCGCCGCCATTGCTTATGAAGCCGGATATGCGACGGAGGCGGCTTTCAGTCGAGCCTTCTCCCGCGCCTTCGGCACACCACCGGCGACGTGGCGCACAGAGGCGCAGAATTCTCACGCGGCCTTGGGCCAAAGGCCACCTCGCAGCACACCGTGAAAGCCTTGCGGTGCGCTGCACAGCGAGCGGGCTGTTTGGCGCTCTAAAGTGGGCCGTCGGGTCTCAACCCGACGGCCTTTCAAGATCGCAACGTTCTAAATGCGGCTCTGACCTCGTCGCTGAACAGTTCAGGTTCTTCCCACGCCGCGAAGTGCCCGCCTTTTGCGGCGCGATTGTAGTAGATGAGCTTTGGATATGCCCTGGATAGCCAGCTCTTCGGCGGCTTGTAAACTTCTCCGGGGAATACCGTGACGGCAACCGGAACTTTCACCGGGGTCAATTTCACTCCCGAAGCAGTGTTTTCCCAATAAATCCGCCCGCTGGAAGGGCCGGTGTTCGTCAGCCAGTAGAGCGTGATGTTGTGGAGGATAGCCTCCTTGTTCAGGGCCTTCTCCGGATCTCCACGCGTGAAGACCCAATCGGCCATCTTATCGTAGAGCCAAGCGGCCAAGCCGACCGGCGAATCCGCGAGGCCATATCCGACCGTCTCCGGACGGGTACCCATGATGGCCGCGTAACCGAAGCCGTTGTTCAGGAAGTCGCGGGTTTCTTCGAAGACGGCCTTCTCATCTAGAGACAGGCTATCCGGCGCGGGTCCACCGCTCTTGAGAGCCTGCGCAGCTTCCGGTGGGAAAGTCGTCGCGCGTTCGACCCTGTTGACATGGATACCCAGCAATCCTTCAGGTGCCTGACGACCCAGGGCGTCGCTGATGATCGCGCCCCAGTCGCCGCCTTGCGAGACGTAACTGTTATAGCCGAGACGTTTCATCAACGCGTCCCATGCTGCTGCTATCCGCTGCGGGTTCCAGCCCGTCGCAGTCGGCTTCTGCGAGAAGCCGAAACCAGGGATCGAGGGGAGCACTAGGTGGAAGGCGTCTTCAGCGCTGCCGCCGTAAATAGTGGGATCTGTCAGCGGGCCTACGACATTCAAAAGTTCGAACACCGACCCCGGCCATCCATGCGTCATGATCAGTGGCAGTGCGCCCTCATGCTTCGAACGAATGTGGATGAAATGAATGTCCAGGCCATCGATGTTCGTCAGAAACTGGGGCAGCGCGTTCAGCTTCTCTTCGGCCTTTCGCCAGTCATAGGACGACTGCCAGTAGTCTACCAAATCTCTCAGTCTATCGGGCTGGACACCCTGAGAGCGGTCGGTCACCGTTTCGCCGTCCGGCCACCGCGTCGCGGCAAGGCGTCGCCTGAGGTCCGTTAGCGCGGCCTCGGGAACTTCGGCTCTGAACGGACGGATATCCCCGCCGCCAGCCTTCGTCACGTCAACGGCGTTCGCCGCGGTTGCCGCCAAGGGGAGGATCGTCGTCGCAAGTCCAATTGCCGCACCGCCAAACAGCAGTGAGCGCCGTGACATATGGATTCTTTCGATTGATTGCTGGATCGTCATGACATGCATCCTTTGCGCGGGAAGCTTCCAGGGCTCATTTGACCGGCTCGACGAGTGCGACGCCCTTGCTGACGACATAGGTCGCCAATTCGGAAGCCTTGCCGTCACCGACGTTCTTGGCGGTGTGCGGCACTCCCGAGGGAATGAACAGCGATTGGTCGGCCTTCAGCGTAACGGGCTTGCGGCCCTCGATCCGGTATTCCAGCGTGCCCTGGAGGACGACCGCTATTTCTTCGTCGGGGTGCTTGTGATTGGTTGCCAGAGCGCCGGGATTGCGATCGACTCTCGTCTGGATGGCTTCCTTTCCCGGAACGCTGATATTGCTTTTGGCGACATCGATGCGCTGTATATCAAGCTGCTGTGCCTGAGCTGTCTGAAGCGACAGGACGCCAAGTGCCAGGGCTGAGATGATCGTCATACGCGTTTTCATATGTTTCCCCCTTCGAAGATGGTGGGAGGCGTGGGCAAGGTACGCCACGCTCCCGAGAAAGGTTGGTGGTCGCAATCAGACCTGATCCGGACCTGCACGGTAGATCAGGAACTTGTTGCCTTCAGGATCGCGGAAATAGGCACAATAGGGGCCTTCGCCGTTTTCGCCTCTCGGGCCCGGAGCTCCTTCGTCGGAGCCGCCCAGCGCCAAAGCGGTCGCATGCGCTTCGTCGACCTTGGCACGGGAGCGAGCTTCGAAAGCAACCATTCCACCATTGCCGACGGTGGCCGGCTTGCTGTCAAACGGTTTGATGACGCCGAATTCCAGCGTCTGGTAGCCATAGTAGACAGCGCGGCCGGGCTGGACGAGAACGCGGCCGATCCCGAATACGCCAAGCAGTTTGTCGTAGAATGCCGAGGCGGCATCCAGGTCGTTGGTCCCGACGGTCGAATGGCCCGGCAGGCCACGCACCGTCTCGGGCCGGGCGGCATGTTGTTTATTGGCTGTCATGTCGTTCATGTCCGTCTTCCTTTTGGCTCAGGGGTTCAATCGCGGCCATCTCGAATGCGAGCTCTTCGGCCAGCGAGTGGGAAGAATCTAAGCGGGGCAAGCTTGCCTCGGTACTCAGGGAAACTGAGAGCCAGCCTCTCGTTTCGATGCCCTGAATAGGCTTCGATGCAGGGCGCTGAGCGCCAGCTCGCTATCCACAAAGATCGTCGACGACACCGTGCACGTTTGTATTTCGTCTGCGGCGAGCATCCGCCAGATCGGCTGCGGTGCGATCGACGCAAGCGGTTCATGCCGGTTCGGGACCTGCCGAATTCAAGAGGCTGCCTCTCGCATTCTTGCTCTACCCGATGCGGTGGCGATGTTCGATTTTGCGGCAATCGACAAACCGATCGTGGAATTTCGAACGAAAGGGCACTCACATGCTGAAGTTGTCAATCGGAACCCTGCTTGCGGCCGCAGCGGCTTTTACACCTATGTCGCTGGGGCATGCTGCAGCCGCCGAGCGAAAAAACCAGGCCAGCATCAGCTTCCTCGACGTTGGCAAGGGCATCACGCTGAGGAGAATGGTGGTGCGGGCACCGGACCCGAAGGGGACGGTCCTCTTCCTGCACGGGTTTCCCGAAACCCTATTTGTCTGGAAGGAGATCTCGGCTGCACTCAGCGACGACTTCGAAGTGCATGCCTTCGACTGGCCAGGGTTTGGACAATCGACGCGACCCGCTGTCGAGAAATTCTCCTACTCACCCACAGCCTACGCGGAGGTGCTGAACGCTTATATCGAGAAAGCCGGCATCGATCGATCGAATCTTACGATCTACGCCACGGACATCGGTGCCCTTCCTGCGCTGCTTTTGGCAGTCGACGAACCGGATATTGCCAGGAGCATCATCGTCGGCGACTTTGCGCCGTTCAACCGGCCCGAATACATGTTCGACAGTCTGCAGAGCCTGAAGGCCGAGCCTTCGGCCTCACAGGTGCGCGCGCACATGAACGAGACCAGCGCCGAGATTCTGGCGAATGCCTACAGGCGAGGTCTTTCAAAGGAAGAGCAGTTCGACCTGCCCGAAGACGTCCAGAAAGACATGGTCCGTGGCTGGAGCCACGGGGCTTTGACCTCGGCTGATGCCTTCTATTACTATTATGCAAAGTTCACGCGGGATGAGGATTTCCTCGAGGCAAATCTGGACAAGCTCAAGACCCCAATCAAGGTAGTCTGGGGCGAGAAGGACCTCTACATCAGAAAGGAAATGGGCGCCGAGTTGGCCAAGCGGATCGATGCGAAACTCGATATATTGGGTGGCCTCGGGCATTACCCGCATTTGCAGAAGCCAGAGCAGACCGTTGAGGAAGTGCGCGCCTCATTCCGGTGAGACGGTAGCACTCGCGAGGTCGGCACCATAACTTCTGCAGGCCGCCCGAAGCCGCGGCAGGGTCCAGTCGATGAATGAACGCACCTTCGAGGCGAGTAGACCTTGGCGCGAATAGACGATGTGGATTGGCCCTGGTGGGCCGGCGTATTCATCCAGGATCGGCACAAGCGCGCCCGACGCCAACTCGTCGGCAACCTGGTAGTCGAAAAGCCGTGCAATACCCGCTCCGCTGAGCGCGGCGGCGACACAGTTCGCCGCAGTGTTGACCTCCACCCGATGGCGGGGGACGGATTCAATCGATGCGCCATCGACGTCGAATGTCCAGAAGAATGTCCGCTTGTTGAAAATGATGCCGTCGTGGTTTGCCAGGTCGCCGGGATGCTCGGGACGTCCACTCCGCTTCAGATAAGTCGGGCTGGCGCAGGTGAGCAGCCGGAATTCGCCAGCCTTCACCGCATAGAGGGAACTGTCCGCAAGTTTGCCGAGCCTGATGGCGATATCCACTTGCTCACCGACCAAGTGAACCGTGCGGTCGAGCGACAGCAGGTTCAACGAGACCTCTGGGTGTTGCTGTATGAATTCCAGCGCGATCGGCAACACGTAGCGGCGCCCGAACTCCACGGGCATCGTAATTGTCAGGGTCCCGCGAGGGGTGTGATATTCCCCGGAGGCACGGCGCTCGGCCTCCTCAAGATCTGCCATGATTTTCCGCGCGGCTTCGACATAGTCGCGCCCGGCATCCGTCAGCTGCAGGTTCCGACTTGTGCGGATGATGAGATTTGCGCCGAGCTGCCGTTCCAGATCGGCGACTTTGCGGCTGACGCTGGGCAACGGCGCGTTCAGCACCCGACTGCCGGCCGACAAACTGCCGGCGTCGACCACCGCAAGCAACACACGCATGGCATCAAATCTGTCCATCGGACACCGCGGCTAGCGTTTGTCTTTGTCGAAGCCAAATCGGCTCGGAGGATTGAACACGTTTGACGGCTCCCTGTCACCTGCGAGAGAGCGATACGATTGCCTTTAGCCAGCCTGAGAGAGCCAGGGAGTTCCCAATCCGCGTTTATGGCGTCACAGTCCGTCGTCGGTCGAAGGGCGTCCTCGTGGCGCTCGACGTAAAGAAAAGGCCAGCCAGCTTGGGAAAGATTGCGACAGTCAAAGCCGAGGGCTTCGAAGGCCGGCTTCATCTCAGTCTCAATATACTGGTCGAGCATCGGCGCGATCAGGGTTCTGTCTCTCCGTCGGCATCGCGACCCGTCGCACCAGATCCTTCCGCTGGCAATGGTGCCGTTGCTCGCCGCGGCTTCCGTCGCAGTTGACTACGCCAATGCCGGTTTCGAGGCTGACAAGCTGCAGGAGGCATTGGATAGCGCCGCGCTCAGCGCGGTCCGGCTTTACGGCGAGGGCCAAACCGAGGCGGAAGCCACTCGGCGTCGCCGATCGAAACCTGGTTGGACATCGAAGAGGCCAACTATCAGGGTGCATCTGAAGAATGGGAGGAGGCGGATTACGAGGGGGATGCACCAGTCCGGGGTTTCAGGTGCAACTGGGATTCTGCAAAGAAGGGTTGGCGGGAGGGGCGATCCAAGATCCACTGCCTAATCGCCCAGCGGCGACGGCGAGCAAGATCGTTTTCATTGTGGAATCTTCTGCTGTTGTTGACCGCTCTGCGGCCCGTCGCGGTGACTTGCGTCGTCGGGAAAGATTGGCGGGGCTACCGAAAGGACGACGACATACGAGATTGTGCCGCCGCCTCAGCGCCCGCTGATTCGCCACGATGGCGTCCCGCGGATGCGATGTCTTCGGCCCGGGAGTGACGCGGTTTCAAGGCAACTCGCGCGTGGAGCGCTCGTTGTAGTTCGTCTATCCTTCGACGGCCAATCGCGCACGGAGTTGGTCGATGGCACGCTGGAAGACTGCCGGATCGTCCAATGCCCGAGACAGAACAATCGCTCCCTGGATGGCGAGAACGGCGTCTTCCGAGAGGAGGCGCGCCTGCTCAGCGTCACGGCCTTGCCGGACGAGCGCTGATTGCAACGCGTCCACCCAGGATACGAAGTAACCCCGGATGGCCTGCGCGAAGAGGTCTCGGGTGTTGGCGACAGCCAACGCACCGACGAGACAGACACGCCTGCCCGACCTGAAGTATTTCGCAGTTTCATCGAGCATTGCAGTGATGGCGGCATCGGCATCGGTCCCGTCTCGCAGGGGGGAATAGACGGAATCCTCGAACCATTGTTCAATCTCGGCAAGCACAGCCTGCACCATCTCCTCCTTCCCGTTCGGGAAGAAGTGGTACAGACTGCCCTTGCCAAGGCCGGTGGCCTTGCCGATCAAGGCAAGGCTTGCACCTTCGTATCCATGTTCGCGAAATACTTCGGCCAAGGAGGCGATGGCGTCGGATCTTTCAGCGACCATGCGGGCCATGATTAGAGACCCAGATCGCTGAGGCCGGGATGGTCATCCGGATGGCGGCCGAGCGGCCAATGGTACAGCCGATCGCTTTCAGCAATCGGCATTTCGTTGATGGATGCGTGGCGGTGTGCCATCAGGCCGTCCTCTGCGAATTCCCAGTTCTCGTTACCATACGCGCGGAACCACTGCCCGTTGTCGTCGCGATATTCGTAAGCGTACCGTACAGCGATGCGGTTGCCGGTGAAAGCCCAGAGCTCCTTGATGAGGCGGTATTCATGCTCCTTGTTCCACTTACGCGTCAGAAATGCCTGGGCTTCTTCGCGGTTGGTCGCGAATTCTACGCGGTTCCGCCAGCGGGTGTCGACAGTGTAGGCGAGGGCGACCTTGGCGGCATCGCGGCTGTTCCAGCCATCTTCGGCCAGACGGACCTTTTCAATTGCAGTTTCGCGGGTGAACGGGGGAAGAGGAGGACGTGACATGTTGATATTCCTTTGTAAATCGTTTTGGTGTACTGTTCGGTAAAGACTTTACTGATTGGTACAGTAGCTACGGTGATTTTGGGTGTCAACCTGTTTTTTGCGGTGTCGCGAAATTTTTTTAAGGGCGTTTCTCCGGCTCGAACCGCGGGCGACGCGGCTGAAGCTGACTGAATATCTGCAGAACGTGCGCGTCATGAAGGCGCGGCAGTTGCTTGAGACGACGAACGGTTCGGTCGAGAGCATTGCCTGGGCAGTCGGCTATC
Source organism: Rhizobium sp. BK060 (assembly GCF_014193145.1). Lineage (NCBI taxonomy): Bacteria > Pseudomonadati > Pseudomonadota > Alphaproteobacteria > Hyphomicrobiales > Rhizobiaceae > Rhizobium > Rhizobium sp. BK060. The sequence continues at coordinate 17,148 of NZ_JACHYW010000043.1, read as the reverse complement.
GGGATCCGGCAGCATTCCGTAAGGTGTTTGGCCGGTTGACGGGCGCGAGGCCAAACGTCTATCGCGGCGATGCGCGACTGTGATCGTATCGGTAATGTGGTGCCCTGCTGGCCGTCAGCAGAGGACGATCATCTGCAACGGGCATGGGTCTGCCAAGCACCATCGCCTCCATTGTACATGGTGCGGCGAGGCCGGTTTTATTCGACTTCATCAGCGAAACGCATAGGGGCCATCGAAACCGTGCTGGCTACGGGTCTCGGTTCATCACCATAACGGATCGCAAACCTGCGTCGGGCACGCCTTGACGGGTGCCAGCATCCATAACGACAGAACGCGCCAGTGCGGGCGGGCACTGGCGAGATCGATCACAAGGGGGGGTGGCGCTTAAAGGCCGAGATCGCTCAGCGAGGGATGGTTGTCCGGACGCCGGCCAAGCGGCCAATGATATTTGCGATCCGCCTCGGCGATCGGCATCTCATTGATGCTGGCGTGCCGGTGTGACATCAACCCGTCTTCGGCAAAAAGCCAGTTTTCGTTGCCGTAGGCGCGAAACCACTGCCCGCTGTCGTCGCAATACTCGTAGGTATAACGCACCGCGATGCGGTTGTCCGTAAAGGCCCACAGTTCCTTGATGAGCCGGTATTCGTGTTCCTTGTTCCACTTGTGGTAAATCCGCATATGTTTGCGCCTGAGAATGCCTCGCAACGGGAAAAGTGTTTTATTTTCAATTGTTTATAGGATCGACTTTGGAGCCTGATTCAAAGTTGGTCGTTTCTCCGCGGTAGGTGTGATCCTGGATTTAGCACGATAACCTTCCTCTTGGAGCTAAACGCAAAAAAAAGGCCCGCCGAAGCGAGCCTGGGAGATGCCGGATTTGTCGAAGAAAGGTGCTATTTACCCTTGAACCTGCGAACCTCGATCGGTGCGTTCAACACTTCCGAGCGGAGGAAGTAGCGGCTAACATTGCCACAATTGTCGTAGATCGGTCGTACACCAATTTTGGCAAAAAGATCCAAGATTGTAATCGGACGAGTTCCATGCAGCGCGGCCACTTCGGAGACGAGAATGTGATCCTTTTGGAAGCGATCCATCGACTCCACTGTTACTGCCAACTGTGGGCGACCGTTCATCGGATTGTTAATCTCGACTGTGTCGAGCAGCCCAAGATTGATCAGGTAGCCGTCGACGATGAAATCAAGGATGCCATGAAGGACGTAGTCTGGACCGTTTTTTCAGGATCTGCGGAGATGCCTCAAGCTGCTTCCTGAGTTCGCTGTGGCCGCGATCTGATCCGTGGCGAACGGAGATGATGTGATGACGTCCGACGAAGATCGAGGTCTCGCCGTATTCGATCTCATCGCCGTCGAGGTGGGCGGTTTTCGCGACCACGAAGATCTGGTCATCATAGACGTCCACCTTCGGCACCTGCCTTGCGTTGAGGGCGTCCTCGACGGCAAGAGGGTGCAGATGAAACGCCTTCTGAAGAGAACCAAGTTCGTCGGCGCTCGGATCATGGAGGCCGATCCAGACAAACTCGTCCGTCGCGTCGGTGGCCCTTGGATCTTCAAGAGAGACGGCTTCGGCTCGGCGGCCATTTCTGTAGAGGAATGCTGCAACGACGCTCACGAACGATCCTTCACGCACCGGGTTATGCATCGTTGGAACGGCAAGACATCGTTGTCCAGTTATCTAGGGTGCCTTGTGCAGCTCGCGTGGCGCAGTCCGCGCTGGTCCTGCGAGGTGACGCTGAAGCAGCTCATCCCGGAGGCTGGGGCTGCGGCAGCTCTTCGGACGCCATGAAGGCTGCGTAAAGGCTTGCGGAGTCCTCCGCGTTTCGCATCGCCGAAATAATCGCGGTGTGATGACCCTTTCGGGCGATCGTCGCGAGCACTTTCAAATAATCTGAACGCCATTCCTCACCAAACACCAGTAGGAATATCAGGTCGACTGGGGCTTCGTCGATAGCATCAAAATCAAGCGGACGAGAGAGTTGGAAAATGAAGCCGCGAGGGGGACCCAGCTCGGGCAACGCTGCGTGCGGCACGGCAATCCCTTTGCCGATGCCGGTCGATCCAAGTAACTCCCGCTTTTCGAGGACGCCGAGGAGTGAAGTAGCGTCCACTCCCAGCGCCTCGGAAGCTTTCGTGGCGGCGACGTGCAGCGCCTTGGCTTTTGTTTGCGACGGGGCGCCGACAAAAACGTCGCTTGGAAGGAAGATGTTCGTAAGGTCCATTATCATGTCATCTATATCGATCATTTTGGTGGTTGCCAGGCGTGTCTACGCGCATCAGTCCGGTTCACGCAATCGATATCCCACACCGGTCTCCGTCGTGATGTACTGCGGTTGATCGGGGAACTTTTCGACCTTCTGACGCAGTTGCCGGACGTAGACACGAAGGTACTGGACATCGGCAGTCGGTCCCCAGACCTGCTTCAAGACAAACTGGTGCGTCAGCACCTTGCCAGCGTGCTGCGCAAGGACGCGGAGAATGTCGTATTCCTTCGGAGAGAGTTTAATCTCGATACCGTCCACTCTGACGATGCGCTTGACGAGATCCATCGTCAGCCCTCCGGTCTGAAATATCGCCCGTTCACCTTGTTGCTGAAGGCGGTGGCGAAGCGCTACGCCGATGCGTGCAACGAGCTCATTGATTCCAAAAGGTTTGGTAACATAGTCGTCCGCGCCGGTCTCAAGCGCTTTGACGATGCCGATCTCGTCCGTCCGACTTGATAGAATGACGACTGGGGTAAGCACCCCGGCATGTCGCCATTCCTGCAGAAGGTCATAGCCGGGTTTGTCTGGCAAGCCGAGGTCGAGGATGATGAGATCGGGCTGATGCTGCTTCAGGTATTCGGTTGCCTCGAAAGCGTCGGATGCCTCCGCCACTGTATATCCTTGCGCGGAAAGGCCGACGCGAAGAAGTTTACGGATCGGCGGCTCGTCGTCGACGACAAGGATGTTGATAGCTGCGCCTGTCATTTGAATTCATCCAGTTTGGGAATATCGTTCGTTTTCGGAAGGCGAATGGTGAAGATGGCTCCCGTTCTGTCGTTGCGGTTCTCTGCCGAAATTGTGCCACCCATGGCTTCAACGAAACCACGGCAGATGGAAAGGCCGAGGCCGGTTCCCGCTCGTACCTGGTCGCCCTTGCGCACTCTGTAGAAAGTGTCGAAAACCCGTTCAAGATCGGCGGGTGGAATCCCTTGGCCCTCGTCGGACACTTGGATAAAAACGTTGTAGGCATTCGACCAGCCATTGATCCTGATCGTAGAGTTTTCAGGAGCGTATTTTGTCGCGTTGTCGAGCAGGTTGAACAGAACCTGTTCAAGCAACACGGGGTCGACGAGAACCATCGGCAGATCAGAGGCGATGCTCATTTCAGTCTTATGGTGCGCAAGTATCTTGGCACTTCGCCGGAGAGCGCTGCCGGCGATATCGCCAATGAAGTGCGGTGCGGTGTTCGGCTCCATCGCTCCGGATTCCAGTCGCGTCATATCGAGCAGATTGGCGATGAAACGATTGAGCCGCTCGGATTCATCGACGATCGTCGAGAGCAGATCGATGCGATCTTCCGCTGGCATCGATTCCAGGTATTCGCGTAGCGCTCCAGCAGCGCCCAATATGGCCGCGAGCGGCGTCTTGAGGTCATGGGAGATCGATGTGAGCAGCGCCGAGCGCAAGCGATCGGCTTCCACCGCGAGCTTAGCGCGATCGACGTCCGCAACGAGCTGGATGCGTTCTATCGCCAACGCGGCTTGATCGGCGAGCGCGTCGAGCAGGCGTTGCTGCTCTGGCGTTAGCAGCGGTCCGTCGCGGCGGTCGCTATCGAGACCGATCACGCCGACAGCGGAGCGCCCGGTTCTAAGCGGCACGTAGAGTCGTTTGGCTCCAGGCAGGGTGTCGGCACCGCGGCCGGCGGCATGATTGTGCTCCCAAGCCCAGCGGGCAGCGGCGATATCGGCGTCGTCAAGCGTATCATCCGGAGGATAACCGGCCTTGACCGCGATGGTGCCTTCTTCCGGCAGGAGCAGCACGACGCGGACCTTGAGCATCGAGGCCAATTGGAATGCCGTGGCCCACAAAACATCATCAAGCGTGCCGGTGCCGGCCAGTTTCTTGGAAAACAGGTAGAGGTCTTCCGTCGTTCTGGCGCGATGCCGGGCGGCGGCGGCCTGGCGCTGCACGGTCGCTGTCAGATTGCTGGCGATGACGGCTACTCCAAGAAAGAAGAATAGCGCGAGTACGCTTTCCGGATCGCTGATCGTGAGCGTGTAGCGGGGCGGCAGGAAGAAGAAGTTGAAGGCGAGAGCCCCGAGGAGCGACGAATAGAGCGCGGGCCGCAAACCGTGAAGGACGGCCGATGTCAAGACCGCCATCAAGAAGACGAGGGCGAGGTTGCGGACATCAAGCACCTGATCGAGGACCACGCCGACCAGAAGTGCCACGGCCACGTAGGCGGTTGCGCGCGCGTAGGCCCTGAAATCCAACGTGGACGAAACAGCGGCGGTGCCAATACCTCGCGAAGTCGCGGCGTCCTTCTCGCTGCCCGATATGACGTGGACGCTTATCTCACCAGCCTCCCGGATCAATTCATCCGCGACAGACCGTCCCCACGACTTCCACCAGGCGGTCCTCGCAGGCGCGCCAATGACAATATGAGTGACGTTGTTGGCGGCGGCGTGACGTAGGAGTTCCTCGGAAGCTTCGCGTCCGGGAAGCGTGATCGCTTCGCCGCCAAGCTGTTCTGCGAGGCGGAGGGTGGCCGCCACACTGTCGCGTTGCGCCTCGGTGAGGTTGATCGAATGATTAGTCTCGACGTAGACCGCAGCCCAGGGCGCCCGAAGGCGCGAGGCCATACGCGAGGCATACCGTACCAGCGACGCCGATCGCGCCTGATGGTCGACCGACACCAAGACGCGATCGCTTGCCGCCCAGGGGCCGGAAATCGCGTTGGCCTGCATGTGGGTCAGAAGCTGGTCATCGACACGCTGGGCGGTCTTTCGCAACGCCAGTTCGCGCAGCGCCGTCAGGTTGCCGGGGGTGAAGTAGTTCGTCAGCGCCCGCTCGGCGGTCCCTGACATGTAGACCTTGCCGTCATGCAGCCGCTTGATGAGATCGTCTGGTGTCAGGTCGATGATCTCGATATCGTCCGCGAGGTCGATGATTGAATCGGGGACCGTCTCTCTCACGCGAATTCGGGTGATCTGCGAGACGACATCGTTCAGGCTCTCGACATGCTGGATGTTCAGCGTCGAATAGACGTCGAAACCGCGGTCGAGCAGTTCCTTGACGTCGAGATAGCGCTTTGGGTGGCGGCTACCTTCGGCGTTGGTATGCGCTAGTTCGTCGACGAGAACAAGGTCGGGTTTCCGGGCAAGGATCGCGTCGAGATCCATTTCGTCGAGCGACCGGCCCTTGTATTCGACGGCCACACGCGGAACGATCTCGTAGCCCGACACAAGCGCTTGTGTCTCCTTACGGCCATGCGTCTCGACCACACCGATGACGACATCGACACCGTCAGCGACCTTGGCGCGGCCTGAGACGAGCATCTCATACGTCTTGCCGACCCCCGGTGCGGCGCCCAAGAATATCTTGAGGCGACCGCGCGTCTCGGAACGAGCCTTTTCCAACAGAGCATCGGGCGAAGGTCTTATTGATAGATCGCGGTCGCTAATGGACATCATGTGTTCCTTCTGTCTGCCCGGTGCCGGTGAGGCTCCGGGCGTCATTTACTGTGTTGCGGCAGCGTCGAGTGACATGTTCAATGCGAGAACATTCACGGTCGGCTCGCCGAGAATGCCGAGTTCGGGGTGATCGATGGCAGCATCGACAATCGCCTTCAGCTTGGCTTCATCCGTGCCGCGGGCCTTGGCAACGCGTGGTATCTGGAAGTAGGCAGCTTCAGGTGAAATATGCGGGTCGAGGCCGCTGCCCGAGGCTGTCACCAGATCGATCGGGACCTCCGCATTGGGATTGGTCGCCTTGGCTGCCTCGTAGTCTGTCTTCACGCGATCGAGCAGCTTCTGGCTCGTCGGACCGAGGTTCGAGCCGCTCGAGCTGGCGGCATTGTAACCGTCGCCGGCTGCCGAAGGACGCCCATGGAAGTACTTGTCACTGGTGAAGCCCTGACCGATCAGCGTCGAGCCGATCACGGTGCCGTCCTTCTCGACTAGACTGCCGTTGGCCTGCGTCGGAAAGATCGCTTGTGCCACGCCAGTCATGGCGAGAGGATAGACGAGACCGGTGATGGCGGTTGTAGCAACAATCATCACGATTGCGGGGCGAAGCTGGTTCAGCATTGTCGTGAACTCCTAGGATTCAATTGAGGTATGGAGCCGGACGCGGTGCGTCCGGCATCAGACTTATGCGAGGCCAAGGGCTGCGACGACCATGTCGATCGCCTTGATGCCGATGAACGGGACGATGATGCCGCCGACGCCGTAGATCAGAAGATTGCGTGACAACAACGCGCCGGCACCGATCGGACGATAACGCACGCCCTTCAGCGATAGCGGGATCAACGCGATGATAATCAAGGCGTTGAAGATGATCGCCGACAGGATGGCGCTCTGCGGCGTCGAAAGACCCATGATGTTCAGCACGCCGAGTTGCGGATAGAAGGTCAGGAACATCGCCGGGATGATGGCGAAGTACTTGGCGATGTCGTTGGCGATCGAAAACGTCGTCAGCGCGCCGCGGGTCATCAGCAACTGCTTGCCAATCTCGACGATCTCGATCAGCTTGGTCGGGTCGCTGTCGAGGTCCACCATGTTGCCGGCTTCGCGGGCTGCGACCGTGCCGGTGTTCATGGCGACGCCGACATCGGCCTGAGCGAGAGCGGGCGCGTCGTTGGTGCCATCACCGCACATGGCGACGAGCTTGCCCTTGGCCTGTTCCTCACGCATCAGGGCCAACTTCATTTCCGGCGTCGCCTGGGCAAGAAAGTCGTCGACCCCCGCCTCAGCAGCAATGGCTGCCGCAGTCAGCGGGTTGTCACCAGTGATCATCACGGTGCGGATGCCCATGCGGCGCAGCTCGGCGAACCGCTCGCGGATGCCGCCCTTGACGATATCCTTGAGCTGGATGACGCCGAGCAACTTGCCGTCGCGGGCAACGGCGAGCGGTGTTCCACCAGACTTCGCGATTTCGTCGGCAATGGCCTGCAACTCACGTGCAACGTCGTTGTTGACCTGCAGCGCGACGACGGCGTTGCCCGAAACAGATGCGGAGCTGGAGCCAACGTAGGTGAGTACAGCGTCAACCGCGCCCTTGCGGATCGACGAGCCCTCGACATCGACGCCGCTCATCCGGGTCTGAGCCGTGAAGGGTACGAAATGCGCCTTCAGGCTTGCCATGTCGCGGCCGCGGATTGCGTATTTCTCCTTGGCGAGCACGACGATCGAGCGGCCTTCTGGCGTTTCATCGGCAAGCGATGCGAGCTGGGCCGCATCGGCCAGATCCTGTTCGGAAACGCCTCGTACCGGTCGGAAGGCAGTCGCCTGGCGGTTGCCAAGCGTGATCGTGCCCGTCTTGTCGAGAAGCAGCGTATCAATGTCGCCCGCGGCTTCCACGGCGCGACCGGACATGGCAAGCACGTTGAAGCGCACGAGACGGTCCATGCCCGCAATGCCGATCGCCGAGAGAAGCGCGCCGATCGTCGTCGGGATCAGCGTCACAAAGAGGGCAACGAGTACGATGATCGGGATCGACCCGCCGGCATAGGCGGCAAAGCTCGGGATCGTCGCCGTGGCCAACACGAAGATCAGCGTCATTCCGGCGAGCAGAATGTTGAGCGCGATCTCGTTCGGCGTCTTCTGGCGTTCAGCGCCCTCGACCAGCGCGATCATCCGGTCGATGAAGGTCGAGCCCGCCGCAGCGGTGATGCGGACGCGGATTTCGTCGGACAGCACTTGCGTGCCACCCGTGACAGCCGAGCGGTCGCCGCCGGACTCGCGGATGACCGGAGCAGACTCGCCGGTAATTGCGGCTTCGTTGACGGAAGCGACGCCCTCGATCACTTCTCCGTCTGACGGGATGATGTCTCCGGCTTCGACGAGGACGAGATCACCAACCTTGAGGCTGGTTCCGGGTACCATTTTGTAATCGGTGCGACTGCCGTTGGTTAGAAGCTTTGCCTGCGTTTCCGTCCGCGACTTGCGCAAAGACTCAGCCTGGGCCTTGCCGCGACCTTCGGCGACAGCTTCCGCGAAGTTGGCGAAGAGCACCGTGAACCAGAGCCAGAGATTGACCTGGAAAGAGAAACCAAGATTTCCGTTGCCGACAGCAAGGTCGCGCAGAAACAGTACGGTGGTCAGCGCCGAGACCGTGGCGACGACAAACATGACGGGGTTTCTTGCAAGTGCCCGAGGGTTGAGCTTTTTAAAGGCGGCGCCCACGGCCGGAATGAGAATGCGACTATCCATGATACTCGCGGATTTTGCCTGGCTCATAAGAGACTCCAGCTTTAGAAAGAGGACAACAGGATCGGTTAAGTCCGATCAGCCAAATAAAATTCTGTAGGCGCACAGCATGAGAAAAAGTGCGGCCATCATTATCAGGATGATGTCCGTGCCCCGTGCTTGGCGCTCTCGCTCGCGTCCCGGCGAACCGGGACGCGAGCGGAATGAATCCCGCAATTTGTGGCGGAGGATCATTGCTTCACCTCAGAAAGTCTGTCCGGCGATCATGACCAGATGCTCTATGATCGGGCCGAGAGCCAGCGCTGGGAAGAAGGTCAGGCCGCCAACAATCAGGATCGTACCGACGAGAAGGCCGACGAAGAGTGGGCCATCAGTCGGGAATGTGCCGGCGGAAGCGGGAACCGTCTTCTTGGTGACCAACGAGCCTGCGATTGCGAGAGCCGGAATGATGACCAGAAAGCGCCCCATCAGCATGCCGATGCCGAGCGTGATGTTGTACCAGGGCGTGTTGCCCGTCAGCCCACCGAAAGCCGAGCCGTTGTTCGCCGCAGCGGACGTATAGGCATAGAGAATTTCGGAGAAGCCGTGCGGACCCGCCGTACCGACCGACGCGACAGCCGATGGAAGCACGGTGGCGATCGCGGTGAAGACGAGCATCGCGAGCGGCAGGCACAGGATAGCGAGCACGGCCATTTTCATTTCCTTGGCTTCGATCTTCTTGCCGAGATATTCCGGCGTACGACCAACCATCAAACCTGCGACAAAGACGGCGACGATGATGAAGAGCAGGATGCCGTAGAAGCCTGCGCCGACGCCGCCGACGATGACTTCGCCAAGCTGCATGTTGATCAGCGGGATAAGGCCGCCGAGCGCCGTGAAGCTGCCGTGCATGGCGTTGACCGCGCCGCACGAGGCGGCCGTTGTGATCACCGCGAAGAGCGAGGACATGGCGACGCCGAAGCGGACTTCCTTGCCTTCCATGTTGCCACCGCCAAGGCCGAAGGCGTGCATCAGTGGGTTGCCGGCAGCTTCCGCCCAGTAGGTGACGATGACGCCGGCGATCAACAGTACGCCCATTGAGGCCAGGATCGCCCAGCCTTGACGCTGATTGCCGACCATGCGGCCGAAGACATTGGTCAGCGCCGCACCAATTGCAAAGATCGTGACCATTTGGATGAGGTTCGAGATCGCGTCCGGGTTCTCGAAGGGATGGGCGGAGTTGGCGTTGAAGAAGCCGCCGCCGTTGGTGCCTAACATCTTGATCGCGAGCTGTGAGGCGACCGGGCCGAGGGCAATCGTCTGCTGTGCACCTTCAAGCGTCGTCGCGTTGACGTAAGGACCGAGAGTTTGCGGAACACCAAGATAAACGTAAGCCAGCGTGAGAACGATGCAGAGCGGTAGGAGGATGTAGAGCGTGCAACGGGTCATATCGACCCAAAAATTGCCGACGGCCTTACCGGAAGCGCGCGCGAAGGCGCGAATGAAAGCCACTGCGATTGCAATGCCCGTCGCTGCCGATGCAAAATTCTGGACGGTTAAGCCAGCCATCTGCGTCAGATACGACATCGTGCTTTCGCCGCCGTAGTTCTGCCAGTTCGTATTGGTCGGAAAGCTGACAGCGGTGTTGAAGGAAAGCTCCGGTGGAACGGCGGCCATACCGGCTGGATTGTAAGGCAGCATGCCCTGCAGGCGAAGGAGCGCGTAAAGGACGAGCACACCGAACAGGTTGAACATCAGCATGGCGAAGGCATAGGAGGTCCAATGCTGCTCCTCGCGCTCGCTGGTGCCGGCGATGCGGTAAAGCCCCCGTTCGATCGGAACGAGGACCGGTGACAGGAATGTGCGCTCGCCATTGAAGACACGCGTCATGTAACCGCCGAGCGGCTTGACGAGCACGATGATGATCCCGCAGTAGAGCAGAATCTGAAGCCATCCGTTGAGGGTCATGGGAGGTAACTTTCAGTACGGGCAGCTTCGATTAGAAGCGCTCGGGGCGAATGAGGGCGTAGGTGAGATAAACGGTCAAAAACACCGTCACCGCACCGCTCAGGAAATAGTCGAAAATCATGGCGAGGTTCCTCGGTTCAGAGAGTGTCGCAGGCCTTGGTGTAGGCAAAGCACAGTGCGAAAAAGATCACGGCGATGCCGAGCAGAACGATGTCCATCATCGGGCGCATATCCTTCCAGACGTTTGAAAACGGTGAGGCAAATGGGCGAGCCTCGACCGGCAAAGGACGTTTCCCCGCCATGGTGTTATGCGCCTGATCCGGATAAAGGTTCGAGATGCGAGGCAATCGGTATAAATAAAAAAGTTATAAAGAATGTCGGCTACGGCAGCGTGCGAAACGACCGTGGGCCTATAGAGGCGCGACACCGAAGCCGGCATGAGGCTCACTACGAGATTCCTATAGGCGCGTCGTCATCCTCCAATGGAAATCCTACCCGTTCCAGACCTAGATGAACGACGGTCGCTGGGCCCCTGAAATCTCGCGCAGTCGCCGGTGCGTCCGTGCATGCCGTGCACATGGTCTTCGAGGGATTCAAATGAGAGAAGTAATGCCAAATCTTGCAGTGCCTCAGGGCGCTATCACGTCATTGGTGACTCCCTTCCGATCGGATCTGGTTGATCAACGCGGCCTGGAGCTTCTCGTTGATCGCCAGGTCCTCGGCGGCGTTGACGGGCTGCTCGTGTGCGATCCGACCGGGGAAGGGACCTCGCTGTCGGAGGACGAGCGAGATGCCGTCGTCAGGACTGCTGTCGCGGCGGCTCGCAATCGCGTTCCCGTCATCGCAGCCACCGGGACGAATTCTACATCGACGACGATCGAGCAGACGCTCCACGCCGCCGAGCTCGGCGCCGCGGCCGCTTTGGTGACCGTTCCCTATTATTCGAAGCCGGGCCAACGAGGGATCGTTCACCACTTCGAAGAGGTCGCGACCCGGACAAAAGTTCCAATCATCGTCGACGTGGACCCTAACAGGACGGCGAGCCCACTCGGCCTCAGCGCCCTGACCGAGTTGGCGAACATGCCGAACATTGTCGGCCTCAAGCATTGCGACGGGGACATAGCGTCCTTCGCCGCGATGCCTCCTGGTCTGAAGCACCGCTTCATCCAGTATGGAGGTCATGACCTGACGGCACTTGCGTTTCTAATCGCCGGGGGCTCGTCTGTAATTTCCCGCACGAGCAACATCACCCCCCAGCTTGTCAGTTCCATGCAAAAGGCGGCGTCCGGGCAGAATATCTGTGCGGCGCTTTTGATACAGAAGCGATTGGCACCCCTGGTGGCGGCGATAGGTGACAGCGGCGCACCGACGATCAAGCACGCGCTGTCGTTAATGACCGGGTGCAGTGCGGACGTACGGCTTCCGCTCGTGCCCGCGGAACCTGAGGAGTGCCACGCTATAGCCGCTGCGCTGGCACCCTACCTTGCGTCGGAGACCACCTTCAACATCAGGCGCCACGCGCAGATATGGGCCTGATTCCTATGGGATTTCGATTTTCTGAGCGGCCCAGTCCAATGGAACCCATATCCGGACTCGCTTACATTGACCGCGTTGCATTGCCGTGTCGGCGACCGCTTCACGACCATCGGAAAGGATTTTGAGATGGCACGCATTAATCGGGTTTCCCGCGAAACGGACCCGCTCCAATGGCATAACGCCCCTGTTTCCGCTCAGCAGAATATCGAGGCGCGCTTTATGATCGGCCGCGACCGTATGGGCCGCTGGATCGTCAAGGACAGGGAGGGGAATGTCGGGGGAATGTTTGTCAATGAATCGGCCGCGCTGCATTTTGCGCGCGAAGCGGCTGACTATGACGTTTCTCAGGTCTGCAAAGCTCCTGAGGGGCAGATCTTGGAACTTGGGATTCTCTCGGGTATCCGCACGCAGATTATTCACTAAGATCGGTTCCGGAACGGGCGCCGCCGCCAGCCCCTGCACTCTACGCATCGTGTTGTACTGGACTGCGTCCCCTCGACGTCCCTGTCCAGCGGTGAAGAGAAGTTCGACCCGATACAGGCGTCGACAACAGTTCATGGAACGGGCGACCGTAGGCCGCCACAGTGGCACGCCATGCTGGCGCCGAACTCGCAAGACTGGCACCTTTTCCCTGGCCCGACAGGCCATCCATCTGGGCTTCGTGCCGCGGCCGAAAATTCGTTTCACTTCGCCATGGAACACCTGCTCGCGCTCGAGGTCTTCGAGCGGAAGTCGGACCACGCTACGGTCGAAGTTTCCGGAACGGCGATCTTCCTCGCCAGCGCCCCGGACATGACACCCGGCGTCCTCCTGCATAATCTGAGACACATTCGCATGCTCGACGAGCGCAACGTGATCCTGAGCGTCCAAACGCTTCACCAAAATCCAGCTCCTCTTTGGCTTCATGGAGGATCAGAAAATATCCGCCGCGTTGCCGCTCTGCCGCAAGGCCGGCTTCGACTTCGAGATCATGTCGACGTCGTTCTATGTCGGGAGGCGAAAGCTGGTCGGAGATCCGAATACGGGTCTGCCGCATTGGCAGGACAAGCTGTTCATCGCCATGGCCGGCTTCGCCATCGATCCTTCGGACTACTTCCAGCTTCCGGCTAACCGCGTCGTGGAGCTCGGCGAGCAGATAGTGATCTGAGGTCGTCGTTGCATCCGTACATCTTGTCAGTCAAACTATCGCGGAAACTGTAAAGGCGGGTTGGAGTTGTTGTTTCGATATCTGAAGGATCGGAACCGGGATCGCGTCCCGGTCAAGGTTCTGCTCTGGCGCGATATCGTATAGGGCACCGTCGTCAATCTCGTCTTCGTCGGCCTTGCGCTTCTGACCATATACCATGGCTATCCCGACTGGCTGGCGGTCGCGGTGTTCTTTCTGCCGATGCCGTTCAACATTTTCCTCTGGTCTGGGGTCTGGCGTGCAGCCGCGCAGGTCTCCGGCATTGCTGCATGGATCGTCCGTGTACTCGGCACGGGCCGGCTGGCCGCGACCGTCGTCGTCTGATTTTCTTCCCACCCTCTTCGCAGGAAAGCTCCGCTTTGGTTCTGGAAATCTCGATCGTCATCCTTCTCACCATCGTCAATGGCGTACTCGCCATGTCGGAGCTTGCGGTCGTTTCCGCCCGACCGGCGCGGCTCAAGGTGCTCGCCGACCAGGGGAGCCGCGGCGCCCGCCAGGCCTTGCGACTTGCCGACAATCCAGCAAAGTTCCTTCCACCGTGATCGAGGCCGTTTGAAGGTCGCCGCATCACATGGTCCTGGTCTTCGACGAGTACGGTCACTTCGAAGGGGTGATCACGTCCGGCGATTTTCTGGAATCGATCATGGGCGTGTTTGGAGACGAAAGTGCAGACGAGCAGGCGATCAAGCGACGGGACGACGAAACCTACCTCGTCTCGGGATGGACGCCTATCGACGAGTTCGCGGATTCATGAACTTTCCGAAGGAGGACGACGTCGAATACCAGACCGTCGCCGGACTGGTGTTGGAAGAACTCAAGCACATTCATGATCTCGGGGAGTCTTTCGTCAAGAACGGCTGGCGCTTCGAGGTCATCGACCTAGACGGCCGCCGGGTCGACAAGGTGCTCGTCAGCGCCGATAAGGATGTCGGTCAGACCGGAGGCTGATTTTCGGACGATAGTCCGCATCCGCTGTTGACGCTTTCGGGTAGAAGGGAAGCATTGATGAAGAGGTTCGTAATCGCCCTGACGATCATAGTTGCGCTTCTCGCGGTGGCTGCGTCCTACCTCCTGCCGGAGATAGCGCAGAGAGCTGTGCCGACCGCCACCACGCCTGCCGAGTGAGCGGTATTGGGATTCACGGCTCCCCAACGCCACCGGGTATCAGGTAAAGACGCACTCGATTTGGCCAAGCGGGCCGAAGTCGGCTGCTAGATGCTGGCCTGCCCAGACCTGAAGAATTTTCGTGCACGAGCCAGTTGCGATGACGTCGTTCGGCTCGAGTTGTCGGCCCTTTGCTGCAAGCTCGGCGGCGAGCCAGGCGACAGCGTTCAAGGGATCGCCCATGACCGACGTCGCCTTTCCCGAAAAGACGGTCTGCTTGAACAGAAACGTCGTCACGTCGATCTTGGCGACATCGCCAAGCCGTACGTCCGGAGCCGGATCGCCGCAGATCGTTGCGACATGTAGGCCGAAGTCGGCAATCGCCGCATAGTCGCCATTGAATGTCCGGCGAGTCCGGCGGCCGATGATCCCAATGGCCGGTCGACAGGCCAGGATGGCGTCGCTGGCAGTTCTACTGTCGATGAGCTCGCCCGCCTCGGAATAGGATCGGCGCATGGTGAACACGAACTCGCACTGGACCCCGATCGTTTCTGGCGGAAGTCGGAACTCCTTTACCCCTTCAAGAAGATAGGACGCGGGAATCTCCGAATAGATTGGGGTGGTCAAACCCAACGTCTGACGTGAGGCGTCGCTTGTACCGATAATGGCATAGCCCTTTCGCTCGAAGCCCAGGGCTTCCTGCGCGATCGACTGGATGTCGTATGCCTCCTTTTCCGAGGCAATCAGGTTTAAAGGAAGATCGCAGACGTCTTCACGGCGTCGACTCTTGGCGAGGATGTCGCCGGTTGCGTCCTTGAGTTCGAAATACATCTTCGGGCTCCAATTCCTGAGATTGGCTGTGACGTGAAGATGGTCTTTCGCGCGTTAGGTGTCCATGCGAACGCGAGCTCGTGGAAATCAAAATCCCATAGTGGCACCAGGTTCCGATGGCCACGCTTATACGATACTTATAAATCTCACCTCGCTCCCACATGGAATTCAAATCCAACACAGCCCACTTCTGTCTGTTAGGAGGATTTGCTCATGTCCTTGGATAGTGAACTTTCCCACTCCGAAGGTGGCGTCGCGGCGAAGCCGAAGGTTGACAGTGACCTTGGCCTTTCAGAAATACCATCCCCAGTCCAATATCTCGCCTCTTTGATCATGGCGGGAATGGCCACGGCAATCGCCGCCGGCTTTGACCGCTATGAGACAATTCCGAACCTGTCGCTGATCTACGTCCTGCCTGTCGTCGTCAGCAGCGTCGCATTCGGTCTTGGTCCGGCATTGTTTTCCGCGCTTATCGGAGCCCTTGCCTACAACTTCTTCTTCACCGAGCCCCGTTTTTCGCTTGCGGTAGCGGACACAGCCAACATCTGGGCTATTGCGCTGCTCTTCGTCGTCGGCTGCATAACCAGCACCATTGTATCGACGAAACGGCACGACAAAGCGGAGCTTGACCGCTTCCGTCTACACCAGGACAAACTCAAGATTTACGCGCGTCAGATGATTGCAGCGACCTCCGCAGAGCAAGCGAAAGACCTCACGCGTTCAACCCTGGCGGAGATTCTCCAGGCTCCGGTCGCCCTCGTTTACGCGGGCGGCGACAACGTGAAGGTCGACGGCGAGGCAAACCTAACCGAAGTGGAAATAGATGCGGCGAGAGCGGCATCTGCGTCGAACGCGATGGTGGCTGCGGGTGTCTACCCCTTTGACAAATCCCGCTTCGATTTCTGGCCGGTCCAAGCGACTGTTGACGAGACGATTGTCATTGGTGTTGCATTCAGTCCGGAGCGTCGTCCGGCAAATCCTGATGCGACCATGGAGACCGTCGCGCTGATCCTCGCTGCAACGATTGATCGCTACAAGGTATAGGCCGGCGCCGGATGAGCACACCCCACGCGAAGCGTATCGAGCTTCGCGATCACGTAAAGCTCCCGGAGAGGCACCGGCGGGCTTTCATGCAGTTCCTATTTGCGGCAGCTCTTCGCCGTATCGATTTCATACGCGCGACGATGCAGATTCGTTCCGCTGAATATCTGGTGGAGACATGAATGTTCGGTCGCGTCGTGCGGTCCGATGGGCGCCAGTGGAGGAGGCGTTCACGCCCTATCGCGCGCGCTGCCGTTCATACCAGTCCAAGCGCCCCTCGCGGCTGCTAACAAGGGTCCAAGCGGCCGGTTTTTTGCATTCGCGTTCTCTAGATGTTCTCGCCATCGCGTCCTGCCGGCATAATCCGCGCGGCGCCTGCCACGGAAGAACCATCCGGAATACAGACAGATAAGAAAGAGCACAAAGTGGACCGTGCCACGCACAGCGCTGAGCTCAGGCGACTGGACCGCGCTGGTCCACATCAGCGGGATCGGGATCTTCGCGAAGTAGAAGTAGAATTGCATCCCGCTGCTGACGAAGAACGCGCCGGCAAGGAATTTGCGGTACTCGCGGTATCGCATCGCGACGTAGAGTGTCGGCAGCCCAATCACGATGATCGCGGCAACAAGATATGGAAGCATGGGCCTTATCCTGGGCTCGCGCTTGCCGCCCGCCCGTTCTTCTACATATTCGGCAGATGCCGAACATATCAAACAAGGTGGGCGAGGACGAGCGGCGCTTCGTGGCGGACGTGGCTCGGCCGCTCGCGCAAATGGGGCGTACCACCCGTCGCCGCCCGGCTCTATGGGCGTCCGCTTCTCTGTCCTAACTCCGTCGGCCTCGACCAGATCACCGAGGATCTTGGGATCGGCAAGAGCAGCGCGCGAATGGCCGCTCGGTTGCTGGAGAGCTCCACGCTGTCGCGCCGCCATCATGCCCCAGGTGGGAGGAGCATGAAATGGGCCTCGTTCTAAATCTTATCGTCCAGACAATCGTCTGGTTCGGCCTCATGGGCGCGATCATCTTCGGTGCTGCAGGAACGATAGACTACACCGGCGGGTGGCTCTATCTGGGCGTGA
>NZ_JACHYW010000042.1:0-38903 GCF_014193145.1 Rhizobium sp. BK060 | reverse complement strand
AGACTACTCCGGCCGGGTAGAGCGGGATCACGCTACCCCGCGTGGGCGTTCATCAGTCCCGCAGACGTCAATGCGCATCGAAAATCGCGCTTACGAAAAAGGAGTGACGCGCCGCGGTCCAATGGCGGTGTTCTCCGTCAGGATCTCTCCGGTTTCCAGTTCCAGCGCCGGCACGTATCCTTTCGGGGTGACGGTACCGAAATCGCGCCGCCTGCTGTCAGTTTCGTTGCGAGGTCGACGCGCTCAATCTCGAAATCGACATCGGCTTCCCTCAACGCGATGTGGTCTGCCAGGCTGCATGCCACAGGAGAGTAGTAGAGCTTCATCGGACGGTTCCTTTGTTGTTCGGTGAACGTGACGGGGCACGATTCAAGAACCGAGCGGCCTTGCTAGGATCCGTCCACGACGTCATTGAATTCCGGGTGCGTCTGCAGGAAGTTCTGCATGAACGAGCACCGGATCACGGCCTTTTGGCCTCTTTCCCGGAGATTATCGAAGACGCCTTTGACGAGGGCGGCACCAATGCCCGTCCCTCGAATTCCGGAACCTCGACGTGGACGAAGACAGGTCGTTCGCCGTCCACCTCATAGTATGCCGCGGCCAACACTCCTGCATGTATCTGGCGCTCAAACCGATGCATTTCAGGGTTGTCTCTCACCTTGGAATCCATCGTTTTTTCCTTCCGTGCTGGTCGTATAGGGTCGCCGGGCCACGACCGTCTGGGGCTGCAGAGCGAGGATACAGTCCGATGAGCGCGGCCGTAATCCAAACGTAAGTTTACTTGCTCGCCATTCTCTCCCGCCGTACCTAGGCCGCGGGCGGACAGCTGGCTTCCGGGGGCGCGTGCGCCGAATGGCCGACAGGGTGGCGCAGACAGACCGGTCGAGAAGCACGCACGTGTTCGGCCGAAAATCAGCGGAGAAGATGATTATTAGACAAGTTCGACGTGGCGGCGTCGCTTTTTGAGATCGAGGCCGATGGGATGCGGCACGGTATGTTTCGTCGCGCATCCGAGCCGTTTTTCACGACTAAGACGACAGGACTGCGGACTTGGCCTGACAATCGTGAGCCACTTCGCCAATGAAGCCGGAGGAAGCTTCCATCTCGCGAGCGAGCTCGGCTTCGGGGCGCGCAACGTGTCGCTGCCGGTAGTCTGAAGCGAGCAGCTTAAATCGACGTCTACCCCAAGTCACACGGGTTTGATGGTGACTTCGATTCACTCCCCTATAAAGTTTTGGGGCTGCACTTCTCACCAGAGGGGCTATAAACTCAGCATCGAGTGCGCCCTTAATTATGTAGAATCGTGCGCGGGGCCAGGAAATCTGCCAGCAAACCAGCAACGGTGGATGGAGTGGTCGACAACGCGGAGGATCGTATGTCGAGTAGACAGGCGCGAACGAGGACGATGTCCACTTCAACGGATTCGGGCGGCGGCACCTCAGATTTGACGGTGCAGCTCGCTGAGAGCATACCGGCGCATCTTTGGTGTGCTGATCCGCTTGGCAGGTTCACCTATATGAACCAGAGCATGCAAGCATACTTCGGCACGACACTTGATGAGGTCGCATTCTTCTTGCGAGGAGACCAATTCGGTTGGCGGCGATATATTCATCCCGACGATCATGAGAGCGTTGCGGCGAAATGGGGGCACAGCCTAGAGACGGGGGCGCACTTCGACAGCGAGCACCGCCTGCGTCGGGACGATGGCGAATATCGTTGGTTTCGAGCATCGGGCAGACCGTCGTACGATGACCGAGGTTTTATCAACGCATGGTTTGGGCAGACGATCGACATCGAAGAGCAGAGGCGCGCCGAGGAGGATCTGCGCAATCGGACGGCCGAGCTGTCATTGCTGGTCGATATGGTCCCGAGCAACTTGTGGCGACTTACACCAGACGGGACTACCACACTGGTGAACAAGCGCATGGCTGACTTTCTCGGTCTGGAAATCTTGGACCAGGCAACTCTCGAGACCGTGATGGATACAATCTTCCATCCGGACGACGCAGCACCCGTAGGGAACGAGTTGGGGCGTTGCCTGATGACGGGCGAAAGCTTCGCCATGAGGTATCGACTCCTTCGGGCTGACGGCATGTACAGGTGGATGTCGGGTCGCGCTGAGCCGATGCGCGACAAGGATGGGCACATCGTCACGTGGTTCGGCCTCTGCCACGAGATTCATGATCAGGTGCAAGCGGAAGATGCCTTGCGGCGCTCGGCCGCGAAGCTTGCCCATGCGACTCAAGCTGCAAACCTGGCCGAACTGTCCGCCTCTATCGCGCACGAGGTCAATCAGCCTTTGGCGGCGATTGCGGCCGATTCAGACGCCTGCACTCGTTGGCTTTGCGTCGATCCTCCGAACGTGGAGCGGGCAAAGCTCGCTGCCGAACGCATTACGACGGCGGCGGTATCCGCAGGGGATGTCGTCCGGCGGATCCGCGCCCTGTTCCAACACATTTCGCAACCTCGAACACTTGAAAACGCAAACCTCCTCATAGAGGAAGTCTGCCGCCTCATGGCCGACGAAGTTGGCGCGAACGCCGTTCGGATCACAACGGATCTGGATCCCAATCCTCCGATGATCGCCCTTGATCGCGTACAGATACAACAGGTTCTGATGAACCTCATCCGGAATGGCATCCAGGCGATGGATAAGACGGAGGATAGCGCGCGTTCACTGGATATACGCTCATGTCGCGATGGGTCCGGCGCTGTGCGAATTGAGGTTCGGGACGCCGGGAGTGGGTTCAGCGAGATCGATCGTGTCTTCGAGCCGTTCTTCACGACCAAAAAGGATGGCATGGGGATGGGGCTCGCGATCTGTCGTTCGATCGTGGAGTCCCATGGAGGCCAATTCCGGATGACCAACAACGACGCCGGGGGCGCGACCGTTGCCTTCACCCTTTCGATGGCAGAAGATCTGTCGCCCGGGCCTCAAGGCGGGCTCGGCTGATGACGATCATCGCAAGAATCCAGGCGATAGCCGTCATCGCGACGCAAACCGCACCAAGGCTCGTATAGCCGCTCGCCGCGATCACAACGCCGCCCAAGACAGGGCCGGCTGCGAAACCCAACAAGTACGCTGATCCCGCCGCTGCTGCCCAACGCCCGCTACGGTCGATAGCCGCGGCAAGGCCGAAGAGGTAGGGCATCGAGAAGTAGTAAAGGATAACCGATCCCACGAGGGCGATCACATAAGCTGTGGAATTTTGCCAGAGGCACAGCACCAGGGCGATAAGCGCATAGCCGAGACAGAACGCGGAAATGGGCATCGCCCTTCCCAAGCGAACGTTCAGCGCCGTGGCCGCTGCCGCGCCGATGAGACCGACGAACGAGGCGATGGTCAACGCGTATCCGACTGCGGTGGTCTCCATTCCTGCACGCTCGCCCAAGGGAGCGCTGAAAGCGTAAAGAGCGGCGGACACTGCAACGAAGAGGAGGATAGCGGCTAAGAGCAATGTGCCGACCAGAGGTGAAATGGCCTCAGCATCCGACGCAGCTTTCTCTTCCTTGAACGGCCGGGTATCCGGAACAAGGAGAAGCAGCGGAGCAAGTGCGAGGGTAACTCCGCCCATCAACGCAAAGACACCCCTATGCGCAAATGCGGCTGTTAGTTCGCCACCTATGCTGAAGAGTGGGACACTTCCAAGGGCCCAGACCAGTTGGAAGAAACCGAAAACCTTTTCGGGATTGCGGCAGTGGGAGGCGACGATGGTCAACGACATCGCATAAAGCGCTCCTTCTCCGACGCCTGCAAGGGTCCGCAGCAAAATCAAGGCTGTCCATCCGCCAGCAATGATCGAAGCTCCTTGAGCCAGCAACATCAATCCAACAGCCGCAATGCAGACACGCCGGTAGGAGAGCCGGGGCAAAACAGGAGCGATCGAGATCGCGGTGAAAGCGAGCGCAAGAAGTTCCACGGAGGTGACGATGCCCGCGTCGCGCTCTGACAACGACAAACCGTCCATCAACCCGGCAATAACAAACGGCGACATTTGGGCGAACAGTCCGCCGATCACCTGGGCGGCAATGACGCCGACAACGAGGGCCGCCGGGTCGCGCGCCGCAGACGGGTTTGAGATATTGATCATGAGACGATTGCCATGCCGCCGGTCTACGAGTGAGACCAGCAAATGTACGCGTTCGCGTTCGGCAGGTAAATCGTATTAAGGTCGCATGTCCGCCTAAGTCCGAGGCGCGGTCGTCCGCGCCCCGTCCCTAGCTATTCAAACTCAGGCAGCAGCTTTCGCGCGCTGCGCGAACCAGGTCTTGACGTTCAACCGTCCGAGCTTGGCGGTGCCCAGCGGGACCAGGGATTGGTCGTCGACGAGTGAGCCGAAATACCTGGCTTCCTTGTCGACCACCACGGTCCGAGCGTCATGAGTGGCGGCAAGATAGCCGGTCAGGAAGTCGCTCATCGGCTTCTTATCCGGACCTGCGATCTCGATTGTCTGGTTTGCCGCAGTACCAGTCGCAGCCTCCGCGACGAAGCCGGCGACGTCGTCCGCCGCGATCGGCTGGAACGCTCCAGGTGAAACGTGGACAGTCTTGTCGACCGTTGCGCTGTCGGCGATGCCGCCCAGGAACTCCATAAACTGCGTCGACCTGACGATCGTGTAGGGAACGCCGCCCTTCTTGACAATATCTTCCTGAGCGACCTTCCCAGGGAAGTAGCCGTTGTCGGGTGATCTCTCGATGCCGACGATGGAAAGCGCGACGTGATGGCGAACACCCGCCGCCTTCTCGGCAATGATGAGATTGGAGGTCGATTGTTTGAAGAACGAAAGCACGTCGGCCGGCGCGAATGAGGGCGAGTTAGCCAGATCGATCACCACCGCCGCACCGGCAAGTGCGCCGGAAAGCCCCTCGCCCGTTAGAGTGTTTACTCCGGTGGACGGAGAGGCCTGCACGACGTCATGTCCCTGGTTTCTCAGGAGAGCGGCAACTTTTGTTCCAATGAGGCCCGAGCCTCCGATGATTACGATTTTCATGTTTTCGACCTTTCGCTTCGTGATCCTTCGCGGATCATCCGGTTTTCGTAATCGGGTAGCGGCGAAGGGCTGCCGTGGCCCCCGCCGCATCGCAGCGACAACCTTAGTTGTCGGGATACACCAGCTTGGTTTCATCGGTATCGACTACAAAGACTGCGAGAAGCTTCGCAGGCTCGGTTTCGCTGGCATTGGCGCTCACCTGGTGGTGGTCGCCGGGGACTTCCATCCAGTTTTCACCATTCTTGTAGACCTTCACCTCGCCACCATTGACCTGGCTTTTGATTGAGCCCTCGATAACGGTTGCATAGATGAAGGCGCTCTTGGGGTGCATGTGCGAGGGATTGTAGCCACCGGGGCCATACTCGACCAGAACGCCGCGCATGCTCTTGCCGGGGACGTTCGGAAGCTTGTGGTCGAACACCACGGTAACATTGGCATTGTGCGATTTATCCGCGGCCGCGGCGGGAACCGCGATCATAGCCGCGCATAGCAAACCGATTGCCAGCGTTCGCATGGATTATCTCCTTCTCGAGATGATTGATTACGCGCAGATCGTAGGCGATGCCCGCATCGGATGGATAGCTATACGAAGGTTAGCCGTCGCCTGAACGTCACTTCGAACCTTGCGGATAGACCGCATCGAAGATGCGTACGAGATCTGCGACAGACCGGGCGTCAAGCTTCTTCATCATCCGACCACGGTGCAGTTTGACCATGATCTCGCTTATTCCCATCTCGTAGGCGATCTGCTTGTTCATCAGACCCTTGGACACGAATCCGAACACTTCCGCTTCTCGCGGCGTCAGGCTGGCAATGCTGTCTTGGGCATGAAGCAACGACGCATATTTGCCGCGCAGTTCGGCGTTGCGATCCAAAGCGAGTTTCGTTGCCTTGATCAGACTTTCCGAGCTGAACGGTTTCAATAGATAGTCGAAAGCGCCGGCCTTCATGGCGGATACGCTTGTCGCAACGCTGGCGTTTCCCGTCATGAAAATGATCGGAAGCGGGTATCCGAGACCTGTCAGTTTTTCCTGAAGCTCTAAGCCTGTCATCCCAGGCATTCTAATGTCGAGGAGGATGCAGCCGGGCAGCGTCAGATCGGCGTGCTCGAGGAAATCAATGGCACTCTCGAACGCAGCCGCCCGCTGTCCTATCGAGTCAAAGAAATTGAGAAGCGACGCTCGCAAGTGAGCGTCATCGTCGATGATGTGAACCGTGGCGAGCGGGTGCTTCGAACTGCCAGTTTCAGGCATATGGGCCTCCCGTCGTTGCGCCGAGAGCAACAATCGCACCGAAAGACTATGTCAGGTCATGCAGCATTCGCATCCAATGACGCCGTCCTGTCAATGGATTTAGCTTCCCAAGGTGGTGAGCGAAGCGATTAAGTTCAGGTGTTCACATGGTTCCGATGTATCTGGAACATCGACCTTATTCGGTTGAGTAGGTCCAGACGCCGACGCTCATGCTGGATCGACGGCGCCGTCGATCTCTCTCCTATCCGCTCCCTGTGAGCCAGGTTCGCGGCCAGGTCTTCGGCAAGCTCCGGCCGATCCCGCAGCAGCGCAGCAAAGGCGTCCTTGTCGATCTCGTACACGATGACGCGCGTGACAGCTTCCAGCGTGTGGTTTTCCTCCATACCAGCAAGCGATCCCTGTTCGCCGAAAAAGTCTCCGGGTGCCAACCTGGCGATTTCGTCGTTATCCTTCTTCATTGCCACGATGCCTGCCTGCACAATCATGAGTGTCGCGAGTGCCTTGCCCTCCCGGACGATTTCGGTGCCGGGGGCAAGTATTCGTCGGGTTGCGGAGGTTGCGAGAGCGACGCGCTCGTCACTGCTCAAGACAGAGAAGATGGGGATGGCCTCGATAAGGCCGAGCGCTGTTGGGGCCGTAGGCTGCACCTCAAGTCGAGCGTTGCACCCCGCGAACACCGAGCTTTCCAGTGGCGTCGCCAGTTGCAAGCCGTTGGCCCTGCAATGACGATAAACGAGATCGATGACTTCGCTGCGGGCCTCGCCGCGCTGCGCCGGGCTCGTGACGCGGAACTGCAATTCGGCGGTGACTGCGCTGGCTTCGATACCGACGAGCACGACGTTCGGACGGGGTTGCTTCACGATCATGTTGCTGCTGTCGAGCACTGTGCGCATCACCTCCATGATTGTTCGAGGCATCCGCGTCGGAGCCACCCTCACCCGCAGCGTGATTTGATGGTTCTCGTCGGGCTGGCTGACATTGGTAAGGCCCAATTTGGCGAGAACGCTGTTTGGCAGGACAACGACATTGTGAGCGCCGGTAAGGAGGTAGGTCGAGCGCCAGTTGCTGGCCATCACCCTTCCCTCGGTACCGTCGCTCAACTCGATCCAGTCGCCGATCACGTACGGACGACCAAGCGTTAGTGCGATGCCCGAGAACACGTCACCGAGGGTGTTTTGCAACGCCAGTCCGAGGATGATGGCGATGACCCCGGACGTCGCCATTAACGTTCCGATCGGGACGCCAAAGACGAAGGCCAGGATCGAAAGCAACACGCCGAGGTACACGACGGCCACGATCAGGTCCTGGATCAGCCTCGCCTCTCGCGGACGATGATCGAGGACGATGTAGATCCGCACGAAACCGATTACGGCCCAGGACAAATGGACCCACCAGAGGATCTTCGCCGAAACAAGCAGCGCGTTCGCCCCGTCGAGGCTGCCAGGCTCGTAATGGAAGGGAAAGGCATGAGCGTAGGCCAGAACCGCCGTCATCACCGCAAAGAACGCGATCTGCACGATAAGCCGGGCGGTTGGGCGAGACGGGCCTTGCACATGCCACACTACAATCCCGCCGACGCCCAGGACACTGATAGCCAGCGGCAACAATGGAACTTCGTGACCCATATCAAATCTCGCGAGGAAATTCCCACCATACGCACGGCCTGCTGGGGAGGCTATCAAACGAAGGTTTGCCCCTATGGTCTCCGGGCCGCTGCCTGAGGCTGTCGATCACTGATGGCATGCGAGGAAGGTGCGAAGTCAATCGTCCCCTAAAGGTTTGGCTTTGGTGTGATCAATTGCCTCTTGTGCCGCGCGTGCTTCGATCGCCATGGCTCGGTATCGCTCAAAGTATTGCAAGCCGATGTCGGTTACCGAGAAACGGCGGGTCGAACGGTCAATCAGCCGGACATCCAATCTTTCTTCCAATGCGGAGATCCGACGGCAGAACGTAGACCGCGGCGTGCCAAGTTCCCGTTCGGCGGCAGCGAAACCTCTTGAACAACCAACGGCGACAAATAGCCGGAGATCGTTCCAATCTCGCATACGATTTCTCCGACTTCAGACCCATTGGTCCGGTGACGGTCCACAGCCTGAGTATCCAAATCATTCGTTGGGTGTTTCGTCAGGAACCGAAATGGGAAGCGTGACCCGAAAATTCGCGCCTTTGACGCCATTGGCCACGCTGATCGTGCCGCCATGGTCATCGACGATGGATCGACATATCGCCAGGCCAATTCCCATGCTGTCCGTTTTCGTCGAGAAGAAGCCATTGAAGATCCGATCAAGATGCCCGGAAGGAATGCCTCCGCCGGTATCGCGTACAGACAGGGTCATGGCTCCTCGTTCGTCGATCGAAGTTTCGACGAAGATCTCTCGCATTTCTGGGGCGGAGACGGAGATGGCTTGTATACTGTTGAGCAACAGGTTTACGACCACCTGCTGGAGCTGGATGCGGTCACCCAAGACAATAGGAAGCCGATCATCGAGCCATGATGAAACGGCAATGGCTTGGACCTGACTTTCAGCCGCCACGATAGCCAAAGCCTCTTCGACAACGGCATTGACCTCGACTTGCTGTCGCACAGGATCCCGCTTGACGGTCATGTCCTGGATACGGCTGATCACCTGGTTGGCTCGGCGCGAGTTCTCCATGATTCTTGCCATGATCGCCTTCACCTTGGCAATGTTCGGCTCGTCGCGATCCAGCCACCGTGTTCCGGTGTCTGCATCGGTGAGGATCACCGACAGGGGTTGCCGCACCTCGTGCGCAATCGTCGTGACCAGCTCACCAAGCGTCGAAACACGAGCCGCATGCGCGAAATCCGATTCGACTTTGCGGAGCTGCCGCTCGGCTCTGCGCTGTGCCGTGACATCGACCATCATGATCAGCGCGAGGTCCGGGTTGTCAGGTGTTTGAGGGAACGTCGCGAAGAGCAGGACATCGAGGAGCCGGCCATCGAAAGCGCGGAGTTTCATCTCCTCGATATAATTGCAGCCCTCGTTGAAGCGGGCCGCGATGATGCGCGTGGCGGTTTCCGGGCTAGCGGAAAACAGATATCGAACAGGCCCTAGGAGTTCTCCTTTCCCGGAAGCATTCAGCAGCCTGATCGCGCTGTCGTTGACGCCCGTCACGAGGACCGACTCCTTGGCCAGCTCCACGCACCCCGGCGTTTCTTTGCAATGACCAACGATATCGCCAACTCCCGACGCTTTCAGTCCTTCAAAGGCCTCGATCATCATCCGCGCATCTATCTGCCAGAGTGGGAGCGGCACGTTGTTGATCAGATTACGATAGCGCGTTTCGCTGCCCTTCAGCTCCCGATAGACCTGGGGGTCGATCTGCAGGCAAGGCTCGCTGGTGGCTTCGGGAGTGGCGGCGAGACGACCGCTTTCGACGATGCTGAGGATCGCCCCTGCCTGATCACGATGTACCTGGACGCCTAGCCGCAGCTCAACGAATTCGCCGGCCGCGGTCTTTCTACGAGCCCTGCCCTGCCATAGGCTCTTTGCGACGACCGCAGACCAATCGACGCCGTCTTCGCCGACGAACTCAGCCAGCCGCCTGCCGATAACTTCGGTTTCCGCCCATCCGTAGGTAGTTTGCGAGGCCAAATTCCAATGGAGGATCCTGCGATCCGCATTGTAAACGATGACGCGCTCGCTCGTCATATCGGCTACCGACGCCTGGAGCGGATCGACTGGTGTTGCCGACTTGGAGTTTGGCGCGTGATCCATGATACCTCACGATCTGGATGGGCGGCCACCCAGGTAGAAGGCGATGCCGCTCAATCGGTTATCGGCGCAAGCCAGATCCGACCGTCGCCCGACTACGCTTCGGCGTCTGACTGCTTGGGTGACAGGTACGGTACTATACCGTACCTGTCAAATGGCCCACAAACTCACAAGTTATCGCTAGGACGTCTCAATCGGTCATTTCCTGCTGACCGCGCCGTGAAGAAATGTCTCGACTGCCTGGCTCACCACAATGACGAGATCCCTCCCACTCGGAATTGGCCCCCCTAGCAGGGCAGCGAAGTGGATCTGCCCCCGGACGAGAGCCAGAAACTGCCCTGCAGCCAGTTTGGGGTTACCGATCGGCTCCGCAGGTTGGCGCTGGTTCTGTTCTTCAAAATAGTCCGCCAAGAGTTGCGAAACGCGGTTCGTCGAGTCTTGTAGAAATCGTTCCCCGAGTTTCGGTAGATGTGGCGCTTCAGAGCTGACGGCGCGGAACAGCGACAAGCCGTCCGACGAAATGACGGTGCGCAGATAGCCTTCTCCAAAAGTCATCAAGGTTTGACGAAGGTCGCGATTATGCTTGACCTTAAGCCCTTCCATCGTGCGGTCAGCGACACCTGTCACCACCGCAAAAAACAGTTCGTCTTTGCTCGGGAAATACCTGTAAAGGGTCCTTTTGGAGCCGCCGATGATCGCTATTACATCGTCCATCGACGTCCGGGAGAACCCTTTCTCGAAAAAGACCGAGGCGGAGGCGGCGATGATCTCCTCTCGCCTGCTTTCCTCTTTTGGTGACAGTGCATTATGGGCAGGCGTTTTCAAAAGAACTCTCTGAAAAAGGAAGTGCGGTACCGTTCAGTACCACACGATCGCAAGCAGACCAAGCCGTTGACCGGCCTAGTAGCGACGGCTTTCGGGAATTTGGACGATCACTCGAGGCGGCGTCGGAACAGCCAAGACGCCGCACCCAGCGTCACGATGGCAATCGCCAGGAGGGGCAACGTCTGCCGCACAACTTCGGACAACGGAATGTCCTTCAGGAATATGCCTTTCACGATGACGAGAAAATACCGCAACGGATTGACGACCGTGATCGGTTGTAGCCAATCCGGCATGTTTTCGATGGGTGTCGCGAAGCCGGATAGAAGCGTCGCGGGGACAAGAAAGAGAAATGCGCCGAGGATCGCCTGTTGCTGGGTCATCGACAGCGCGGAGATGAAAAGACCGATCCCTGCGATCGAGGCGAGATAGAACAGCGAACTTGCGTAAAGCAGAATGAGCGATCCGCGCAAAGGAACCGCGAAGATGAAGACAGCCGCGAGAATGTAGACGGTCATGTGAAAGAGCCCGATCAGCATCGGCGGGGTGAGCTTGCCGATCACGATCTCATGCGTGCGGAGCGGGGAGACCATCAACTGGTCGAAGGTGCCGAGCTCCCGCTCGCGCGCAATGGACAGCGCGGTCACAATCAGTCCGATCAGAAGCGCGATGTTGGCAATGAGATTGGGTACCATGAACCACTGATAGATCAGGTTTGGATTGAACCAATAGCGCGGTACGGTTTCTATCACTGTCGCCGCCTTCCGCTGGCCCGCCGGTGTCTCGGCTGCCAGGCCGAGCACGATCTGGGTGATGTAGCCGGAAACGATCTGGGCAGCATTCGAGCGACGTCCGTCCAACAGAACCTGCAGATCCGCGGGCTCACCGGCTTCGATAGCACGAGAGAAATCCGGGCCGACGGTTATGGCGGCCGTCACCCTCTGGCGGTCGATCGCCTCGCGTACCGCCTGCGGACTGTCCGTGAGCATGACCTGCCTGAAACGTGGCGACCCCTGGATACGTGCGACAAGCTCCTCGCTCCAATGTCCTGCATCTCGATTGAGCAGCATCACGTCGACATTGCGAACCTCCAGCGTCGCCGCATAGGAGAACACCACGAGCTGCACGATTGGCGGCCCGATCAGAATGGCACGGCCCTTCGGGTCACGAAGCACCGCCAGCAACTCCTTCACCACAAGGGCTATCAGTCTCGACCACCACATCTCAGGCAATCCCTTTGCGCGTGCTGCGGGCAGCGAGGATGAAAAAGACGGAGCCGATCAGGAACATTGCTCCGATGGAGCGAAAGAACATCGGCCATATGTCACCGGCCAGGAAAACCGTCTGCAGACAAGGGATCAGATAGCGGGTGGGCACCACGAAGGTGATCCACTGGATGACTTGTGGCATCGAATTGATCTCGAACAGAAACCCGGACAGCAAGAAGGACGGCAGGAACGCCGTTATCAGCGCCATCTGCGAGGCCAGGAACTGGTTCTTCGTCACTGCCGAGATCAGCAGCCCCTGCCCCAGCGCCGGAACGAGGAAGACTGCAGACAGCAGGTAGAGCGCGCCTATGGAGCCGCGAAACGGGACGCCGAAAACGAACACCGCGAGAAGGACACACAGCGTCATCGATGCGAGCGCGAGCGCGAAATATGGAAGGATCTTGCCAGCGAGGAGTTCGATTGCCGTAACAGGGGTCGCCATGATCGCCTCCATCGTGCCGCGCTCCCACTCGCGGGCGACAACCAGCGACGTCAGCAAGGTCCCGACAAGCGTCATGATGATCGCGATGGAGCCGGGAACGAGAAAGGAGCGGCTCGTCAATTCAGGATTGAACCAGAAACGCTGTTCGACCTTGATAGGCGGTCCATCAGCCACAGTCTCCGACTGTCGAAGCTGCCGCCACGTCGCGACCGCCCCCTGGACGTAGTTCTGCACGAAATTCGCCGTGTTTGGATCGGAGCCGTCGACGATCACCTGGATCTGAGGATGGGTTACGGCCGTATATGTGTCCGTAAAATCAGCCGGGATGACGATGATGCCTCGAATCCGCGCGAGGACCAGATCTTCCTCGAATTCGCGGCGATCGCGTCCCGTCGTCACCGAAAAATAGCGCGAAGCCTGGAAGCTCGCTGCAAGATCGCTGGTGACGGGCGTCACATCCTCGATGACGACCCCGACGCGCGTCTCCTTCGTGTCCAGGGAGATGCCGTAGCCGAACAGGAAGAGCAGGATCAGCGGCAGCACGAAGGCGATCAGAATGCTGCTCGGATCTCGGACGACCTGAAGGCTTTCCTTTCGAACAAGCGCGACAAATCGAAGGGCGCGGCCCGATTGCGGTGCGTTGCGGTGGCCGGTCATTTGGCGTCCCTCGTTTCCGAGCCTTGCACCAGTGCGATGAAGGCGTCTTCCATCGTCGGATCGGGGTTTTCCGCCGTGACGACGCTGGCCTTGAGCTCGTCCGGGGAGCCGAGAGCGATCGATCGGCCGCGATAGATCAGGGAGATGCGGTCGCAGTATTCGGCTTCGTCCATGAAATGCGTCGTGACGAGGACGGTCACGCCTTTTTCGACCAGACCGTTGATATGGGTCCAGAACTCGCGCCGGGTAATCGGATCGACACCCGAGGTGGGTTCGTCGAGAAACAGGGCCTGCGGTTCGTGCATCACCGCACATGCAAGCGCCAGCCGCTGCTTTAAACCGAGCGGAAGGTCTTTTGCCGACATCGACAGGCGCGGTCCGAAGTCGAAAATCGACGTCATCAACTCGATACGCTCACGCTTCTTGCTACCTGTGAGACCGTAAACCCCCGCGAAGAACTGAAGGTTCTGCCGAACGCTCAGATCGCCGTACAAAGAGAACTTCTGCGCCATGTATCCCAGACGGTTGCGCGCCTGCGCGGCATCACGGCGCAGATCGAAGCCCGCCACACGTCCCTCGCCGCCCGTTGGCTTCAACAGACCGCAGAGCATCTTGAAGGTGGTTGATTTGCCGGCACCGTTCGGTCCAAGCAGCCCGAATATCTCACCGCTTGGAATGTCGAAGGTGATGTTGTCGGCTGCGGTAAAGTCGCCGAAGCGCTTGACCAGTCCTTTGGCTTCGATGACCGGCCCCTCTCGCCTGGCGACCAGGGAAGCCTGAGCCTCCGCGAGCCTGGAGCGTCCGCCCGGCCCTCCACCCAGCATGTCCACAAAGGCGTCTTCGAAGCGGCGCGCGGCAGGGCCCACTTTGGCGTCGCCACTGGCCGCAAATCGCGCTTCACGACCCGGCGTCGTTACCAGCCTTATCGCCTCGCCCTGGATCCCGCCATCGACAATGCCGTCTTCATCGAGCAGCTTTGCCAGCATCGTGCGCCTTCGCCCGGAGACGCCGGTCACCCTGAACACGCGACCCTTAACCCGATCAGTCATTTGCTGCGGCTTGCCCGAGAACAGCAGCTTGCCCTCGTTCAGCAGTAGAACGCGATCACAGGCCTCCGCTTCATCGAGATAGGCGGTCGACCAGACGACGCCCACGCCCTCCTTGATCAGGTCTTCGACCATCTTCCAGAGGTCGCGCCGGGAGATAGGATCGACGCCGACGCCAGGCTCGTCGAGAAGCAACAAGCGAGGCTTCTTCAAGAGAGCGCAAGCAAGACCGAGTTTCTGCTTCATTCCTCCGGAGAGCTTTCCGGACAGGCGTGTGGAAAAACGCTTCAGGTCGGTAAATGTGAGCAGTTCGTCGAAAATGCTCGCCCTGTCCTGCTTCGCAAGACCGCGCAAGTCGGCATAGAGCTCGAGGTTTTCCTGGACCGAGAGGTCCTCATACAGGCCGAAGCGCTGCGGCATGTAGCCGATGGCCGCCTGGATGTCGGCCGAGCGTTCGCGCGTGCCGAAGCCCAGAACTTCGACCCCTCCGCTGTCCGGCACCATCAGGCCGGTCATCAAGCGGATCAGGGTCGTCTTTCCAGCACCGTCCGGCCCCACCAGCCCTGTGATCTCACCGCCACGAATGGAGCCAGACACCTGGTCGAGCGCCGGCTTTCCCTGCCCGAAGCGCTTGGTCACACCGTCGAGGCGGACGAAGTCGGCAGCAAGGGTGGTTTCGGCTACGACGTTCATTTCGTCGCCGCCTTGATTTCCGGCAAGCGAAGCGTCACAGGCATGCCCTGGCGAAGATCCTTGCCGGGCGCGTCGATGACGACGCGCAGTCGATAGACGAGATCGGTACGTAGCTCGGGTGTCTCCACGGACTTCGGAGTGAATTCCGCGACTGGAGAAATGAAGCCGATCGTTCCATCGTAGGTCTTATCAGGATCGGTATCGGACGCGATTTTGACCTTCATCCCCGGATAGATCCGGCCGAGATCGACTTCGCCGATGTAGCTACGCACCCAGACAGGCGCTGTCAGGGACAGGACGTACACCGGATCGGATGACGATACGATTGCGCCCGGCTCCTTGATGCGCGACAGGATGACGCCGTCATTGGGTGCGCGCAGCTCGGTATCCGATAGAGAAGTTCTGGCCGTGAGAAGTGCGGCCTCCGCTGCTTTCACCTGTGCAGCGGCAGTGGCGATGTCTTCGACGCGACTACCCTCTTGCAGGAAGGCAAGCGCCTGCTTCGTCATATCCGAACGCGCTGCCGCCATCGCTCTCGCTGCAGTTGCCTCGTCCAGTCCGGCCTCGGAAATGGTCCCTTGCGGCCGTAGTCGCCGCGCCCGGTCGTAGGCCAAACTTGCCTTTTCGAGGTCCGCCACGCTTGCGTCATGAGTGGCCCGTGCCTGCGCGATCTCGGTCTGACGTGGGCCAACGACCAGTTTCTCGTGCGTCGCGCGCAGGGCGGCGACGTTCGCTTCCCCCGAGCTAACGGCATGATCGTACGTATCCTTGTCGAGGCGCGCCAGAATATCGCCGCGCTTTATGACATCGCCTTCATCGACCATCGCTTCCTCGATGCGACCATTTACGCGGAACGCAAGCGAGACCTGGCGGATGTCGATGTTGCCGTAGAGGACCAGTTCCTCGTCAGCGTTACGCGCAATCCCTAGGGCCGCGGGCACGTCGTACTTCCAGGCGGCAGCTCCCAAGGCGGCCAACACGATCACGATCGGTATGGCTTTGTTCATTTCTTTCTCCTGTGGCGAAGCCGATGACGCAACTCGCAAAAGCTCGTCGCAGCTTTATCCCGACCTTCCGGAGGATGAGGTCCCCAAGCGTCTATCCATAGGACGAGGCATGGTTTTCGCGTCGGGAGTGCAACGGGTACTTAGCTCCCGAAGCGATGTCCCCTGCTAGCCCAACGTTGGTTTACGTTGACGCGGTCTGGCCCAGAAAACGGATTGTAGGCACGTCCCAAAACCCATTTGACGCCAAAGATTGTTGCGGTTGTAGCATCGGAACGTCATGCACGCAGCGCGATCCTGCAATTGGCGAACGGCATGGGCGAAACTCGACCCTACCGGCTCACTGGACGAAACCGAGCTTCGCGAGGGTCTTTTGAGACTCCTTACCGGTCAGTGTAGGTAACCTTGACGCCAACTATGCCGAGCGTCTCCGGACAAAACAGACGTCCGGCTGATCCGCGTACCGTATGGGTTGCCGATCGCGCATCCGTTGAGCGAGCGGCATGCCGGACAGTCGGCCTCCGTACTGGCAGTCGAGACCGGTTGAAGGGAGGCCTTCTCTATTCCGCAATCGTGAATAGCTCGATCGGATCGGCAAAACCCTTCAGGCGGTGAAATTTGGTGGAGACAATGTTGTCGGCCCCGGAGCTACGGCGGAACGTGTCAGACATGAGAACCGACTTTCCGAGCCCCCCGCAGGCAGTCTGTATCCTGCTGAGCAGATTGACGTCCGAACCGATGACCGTGAAATCCAGCCTCCGTCCGGAGCCGATGTTCCCATAGCTCACCTTGCCATAGTGCAATCCCACAGTTGCATCGACGCGGGCACCGTTCTGTTCGAATCCGGCAAGATTGGCGAAGATCTCAGCGGTTGCTGCCAACGCGTGTCGACACGCAACCACAGCGTCGGATGTCGGGAAGAATGCGAGTGCCGCATCCCCCATGAACTTCAGCACTTCCCCGCCGTTGCCCGTGATCGCAGGGATCACCGCATCGAAGTAGGCGTTGAGCAGTTCCAGCACCTTTTCGTCAGGCAGGCGATTCGAGAGTTCGGTGAATCCCTTCATGTCGCAAAGCAGAAGTGCTGCCTACATCGTCTCGATCTCGCCCTGCCGGATTTTGCCGGCGAGGATTCGTTGAGCCGTCATCGGCCCGATGTATGTATCGAGCAGGGACAGCTCGGCGTGACGCATGACCCGCATTTCGCAGGTATTGCGCAACGAAGGCAGGATCCGCTCGATGACACGGATTTCGGACAGCGTGAAGCCGCCTGGCCGCTTCGTCCCAAATCCCGCCGCACTCACCGGCCCATCGACATTGCACAGCGGCGCGATCATGAGCTGGACGAGGTTCCGTCCCGCGAAGACGTCGATATGCTGCCATGGGGAGTCTCTGTCGCCCGCATCGACGATCATCGGCTCACGTGTCTCCATCACCTTGACCAGTGCACTGGAGGCGAACTCGACCTTGATCCCGTGATCCCTGTCATGGATTTCGACGGGTTCGGATGGAGCCCATGCGACCGTTCGGCCGAGGATCTCGGGATGAAGGGTCATCAGATGGAGCGTAAGTCTGTCGATCGGGAGGCCGATCTGTCGTAGCCTGAGACCCAGACCCGCAACCAAGCCGGCTTCGTCGATCGAATGGCACTCGTCGCCGGCGAGCCATTCCAGGACGGCAAGGATGGAGCCAGGATCGACATTGGGCCCGACGCTCCCGCGGTGTCTCCGGGAAATCGGTTCTCGTGTGATCGTGTTCATGGTGATCTCCTTGAGAATTGCTGTTCAGTGTGCGCCGCCACCAGACATCTGGCCGCTTGGTTTTTTGAGGAGAAGCGTTGCGAATAAAGCGACGACGAGGCCCACGCCAAGCAGAAAGAACGCATCGCTGAAGGCCATGATGTTGGCCTGCTTACGCACGCTGGACGCAATGGCGACAATGGCTTTGTGAGTAGCCGTGGCCTGGTCGCTGACGCCGTGATTCATGAAGTAATTTGTCAGTTTGGCGACGCGATTTCGCGTGGCTTCTTCGAAGATGCTGATCGAGTTCGTGAGGATATTGGAATGGAACTGCTCACGCTTCGATATGAAAGTCTGAAGCGAGGCGATTCCAACCGCGCCACCGAGGTTGCGCATCATGTTGAACAACGCCGATGCGGAGCCTGCATTCTCCTGTTCGATGCCAGCAGTCGCAACGACCGAGAGCGGCGCGAA
The DNA here is from genome assembly GCF_014193145.1 of Rhizobium sp. BK060. Classification (NCBI taxonomy): domain Bacteria; kingdom Pseudomonadati; phylum Pseudomonadota; class Alphaproteobacteria; order Hyphomicrobiales; family Rhizobiaceae; genus Rhizobium; species Rhizobium sp. BK060. Next base: position 20,780 of record NZ_JACHYW010000042.1, on the reverse strand, counting down.
GACAAGGGCTTGCCCGATGGCACGGATGACATTCGGCCAGAAAAGCTGGTCGGCCGCATAGTCTCCAGTCATGTGCACGTTCATGAAATTCGAGGCAGCGAAGAGGGCGAAGCCAATGGCGATCAGCAACCGGACGTCGATCAGCTTCATCAGCTTGGGAACGAGCGGAATGAGAATTAGCTGCGGGATACCGGTCCAGGCAAGCACCATGCCGATCTGTTCTGAATTGTAGCCCTGGATTCTCGCCAGATAGATCGGCAGCACGAACGCAGACCCATAGAGCGCGATGCCGAGCATAGTATTCGCCAAGATGCCGAAGCCGAAGTTACGGCGCGCGAGGAGCCTCAGATTCAGAAGCGGGTTAGCGGTCTTGAACTCGACGATCAGGAAAAGCGTCAGAGAGACTGCGGCGACGATCGAGAGCTTGACGATGAACTCGGATCCGAACCAATCTTCCTTGTTGCCCTCCTCCAGCACCGTTTGAAGGGCGGCAAGGCCGATCGCCAAGGTGGCGATGCCGGGCCAGTCCCCTTTGGCAAGCAGGCCTAGATTCATAGGAGCTTCGTCTAGCGAGGCCCAGAGCAGAGCGACCATCAGCAAGCCGGGGACGAGGTTCACGTAGAAGATGAATTCCCAGCCGTAATTCTCTGTCAGATATCCGCCAATGGTCGGCCCGATCGCTGGAGCGAACGTGGCCGAAAGCGCAAAGAGTGCCAGTCCGATCGGTTGCTTCGGTTTCGGCAGCAACGTGATGATAATCGTGAAGGCCATGGGGATCAGGACACCCCCAGCAAAGCCCTGGATGGCACGGAGCACGATCATCTGTTCGAGGTTTGTGGCGAACGCACAAGCAACGGAAAAGACCAGGAACAGAAGGGCGTTGGTCAGGAGATACTTCCGGAGGGAGAAGACCTGAGCGAGCCAGCCGCTGAGGGGGATGACCACGATTTCCGCAATGAGATATGAAGTCGAGATCCAGCCGCCGTCATCCTTGCCGGCACCGATCGCACCCTGAATGTCGGCGAGCGACGCGTTGACGATCTGGATATTGAGGACGGCCATGAATGCGCCCAAGGTCGATCCGACGACCGCGCACCACATCCGGAGAGGGCTCATCCCGGTTTTGGCGGATTGAGACGATGCAGCTTGCGGCGGCTCTTTGTTGTTCGCTACGAGCTTGAGTGTAGCCATGACATTGCTCCTGTCGCAGTTGCGGAATCGTCACCACGGTATTTCTGTGATCGGAGAAGAGAGACGGTTACCCGCCAGCGCCCCGTTACTTCGCTTCCGAGAGCTGCGCGAGTCTTGTGTTGATTTCCGGCTCTACGGACATTCCGGACCGGAGCTGAGCCGCGCGGGCTTCGTCATCGATGATGATCTTCACCGGGATTCGCTGGACGATCTTTGTGAAGTTGCCCGTCGCATTGTCCGGGGGAAGCAGGGAGAACTCGAGGCCGCTCGCTGGCGAGACGCTGTCCACGTGCCCTTTCACTTCGAGGCCTGGAAAGCTATCCACCTTGATGTCCACCGGCTGCCCCGCCCGAACGTAGGTGAGTTGCGTTTCCTTGAAGTTGGCAACGACATAGACTGAATGCAGGGGCACCACCGCCATCAACTGCGTGCCAGCGGTGACATACTGTCCAACGCGGATCGAGCGTGCGCCGACTGTTCCGTCGACCGCTGCGACGATACTCGTGTAAGAGAGGTTCAGTTCGGCCTGTTGCGCGGCTGCGGCGGCTCGTTCCCGTTGAGCGACCGCCTGGTCGCGCTGGCTCTTGAGAACCGGCACCCTGTCGTGCGCGGCGATCAACGCAGCCTGGTCGCGTTGGACTGCGGCGGTCGCCTGATCCATCAGAGAGCGGCTTTGTTCCGCACGCGACTGCGTCCCCGCCCCGGTGCTGATCAGGCGCGTATTCCTCTGGGCCTCGGACTTTGCAAAGACAAGCGAAGCATTCGATGCATCGACCGACGCCTGAGCCTGACCGATGACCGATCTCTGCAGTTCGATCTGCGCGTCGATATTCGTGATCGCAGCCTCCGACGCCTTCACGTCGGCCCGCGCCTGATTCAGTGCCGCCTGGAAGTCACGATCGTCGATCCGCGCAAGAACCTGCCCTGCAGTTATGGCGTCGTTGTCATTAACGAGCACCTCCTTGACGTAGCCGGCCACCTTCGGAGCAACCGTCGTGTAGTCTGCCTTTACATAGGCGTTATCGGTGGACTCGATAAATCGGCCGACGGTCCAGTAGTGGTGGCCGAAGTGGACGCCATACGCCCCTCCGGCTAGCAGGACCAAGGCAAGCACACCCTTCTTGACGGCAGATTTCCGGCGGGGAGCGGCAACAGGCGTGGACGCGACCTGTTCGGCGGGTGTTGCTGCGGGATCGTCTCCGTTTATGCCGGGATCCGTGGACTCGAATTCTTCCTTACGGGGTAGTTCAACCATTGCCATCTCCTGCGATCATCGCTCGTGAGCAATCTCTCACGTCCTAAGTGCCCTATGTCGCAGCAATTTATAATTCCTCTCTCACTTTAAAGATTATCCGCTCAGAGTGGATAATCCTCGGATCTCTTCTGCTCGGCCGAGGTTGAGGACGCGCGCCACTTTTTGATTTTCGTTGATCACGGGCTCGGACGAATTTGGGCGCGAGGCCGAACCAGACTGATGAAAAGGGCCGTCGTCTAAAGGCTGGCTGATCTCGAACAGATGCACCCGCGCTGCCGGAGAACAAGCCGGCGCGGCGCGGGCGCGAGATGATCCGACCTGCTAGCGGTACTGAAAACCGAGGTCTAAGTCGGCGAGGATACAGGCGATGAGGCAGCGATCGAATGGTTGTTCAAACGCATGCAGTCGTCTAGTTCGGCCCTAACCCAGCAAGCGGTCAGTAGTCCCAGAAGACTGGCACCCAACGAAAGTGGTCACCGGTGACCGCCACATGGCCGACGGACGGAAACGGTAGATGAGTGGCCACCAGCAGTTCACTGTTCGCCGCCAACTCCCGCAAGAGACGCACCCGGACGCGGGCTGCCTCCTCGGGGTCATGTTCGAAGCCGTTGTACCAGTCGGGGTGTTCGAACCCGACCGCGAACACGGCGTCGCCGGCGAAGGTCAGTCGTTCGCCGCCGGACGCCAGGCGGACGACGCTGTGCCCTGGAGTGTGGCCGCCGGTGCGATGGACGACTACCCCCGGTGCCACCTCGTGTTCCTCATCGAATAGCCGTAGCTGACCACGGTACTCCTTCGAGAACTGCTTGGCGGCCGCCCGAAGCGCGTCCGGGAACCCCGGCGGCATGGAGACGTGAGAAAAATCGGGAGCCTCCCAGAACTTGATTTCGGCGGCCGCCACGTGGATGCGCAGGTCCGGACGCAGGCTGTCCTTCACCCCGTCGATGAGCAGCCCGCCAATGTGGTCCATGTGCATGTGGGTAAGCACCACGTCGGTCACGGACGCAAGATCGATGCCGGCTGCCTCCAGCCGCTTGATCAACTGCCCGGCCCGCGGCAAGTTCAGGTCCGGGTCCAACCCTAGCCCAGCGTCGATGAGTATGGTCTGCTCGCCGCTGCGCACCACGACCACGTTCAGCGCCCAATCATAAGCGTCCGGCGGCAGGAACATGTCGTCCAGCCAGGCGGCCCGGTCCGCGGCGTCGGCATTGTGTCCCAACATCTTGGTTGGCAGCGGCAGCACCCCGTCGCTGACCACCAGGACATCGATTTCGCCGATCCGCAGCGCGTAGCGCGATGGAACCAACTCGCCAGTTCCTGGCTTGCCCAGATGAAAGGTGTTTTCCAAGCTGCTATTTGTCTGCTGCGGATTCATACGGGGTGTTGTTTCGGCCTGCGACATGACGCGCTCCTGTTTTGCGTGAAGACTAGCCTGTCACTCTCCACCCGGTAGGACGCGGATGTCACATACCGTCATGGATCCGGCGCTCGAACCTATGTTTCTGAAAGTGTCACTTTCGAGCGCTCCTTGGTGGCGGCTCCAGCAACCCTACAACCACCCTCAAACGCCTGTAATCCAAACTTAGGTTTGGGATTGGCCGCTAGCCGCAGGCGCTGGGCAAGACTAATTAGCTCTTCTTGACGGCAACGTTATCAAGGACCGCGTGCAGGCCCTTCGCCAACTTCTGCGCGTCGTCATTTGCCGCCGCTCAGAGAGCGCTTGCGGAAAGCTCGAAAGAGACCGGCGCTGTGATCGAGAGCATCACCCTCAGCCTGCCCGGTCAGTCAACGCCGCCCTGTGGATAAGTGGAACGGCGTACAAAACGACGACCGTCACAACGTTACAAAAATTCCATTAACTTATTGCTTTAATTTATATTTTTCAATTTCGAATCTCTCCACTCCGACCATTTTTCCCTAAATTCACGGCATGACTAACGATCGCGGCCTGGCCTCCGAGCGAGAATTGCTGCGGCTTTTTGCCTCCCCCCGCTAAAGCACATGTTCTTGGCTCGCTCCGGAGCAGCAATGGTACTAACGCGCGAAAATTGCGCAGAAACCCGTTGTTAAGGCGGCATAAGGTATCATTCACCATATTCAGCTGCACTTTGTTAACTCTACGGGGAGTCTCAGTATGTCGTTCTTGCGGATTTCACTCACTCTCGTCGTGACCGCACTTGCCCTGCCGGTTTGCGCCGCGGACCTTGCACTCGATGTCCCAGAGATGCCCGTTGCACCTGCCCCAGTTTTCAGCTGGACCGGACCCTATGCTGGCCTGCGCGGCGGCATAGGTTTCCTGAGCAGCGATTTCAGCATACCCGGCGCCAGTTCTTCCGAGGATTTCAACGGCGGCCTGGTCGGCGGCTTCGTCGGCGCGAACTATCAGATGGATACCATCGTCGTCGGTATTGAGGGCGATCTTTCCTACAATTGGAACAAGAAGGATCTGATTGTCTTTGGCACGCCAACAGAGGCAGGTACAGATCTCTCCGGCTCAGTCGTCGGCCACGTCGGCTATGCCGTCGACCGCGCCCTGATCTTCGCCACAGCGGGCTGGGCCACCACGCGTGCCACCATCGATACGCCTGCCGGCGATGCGGACAAGACCTTCAACGGCTGGACGGTCGGTGCAGGCCTCGACTACGCCTTTACCGACAACCTCTTCGGTCGGGCAGAATATCGCTACAACGATTACAGCGACGAAGAGATCCAGGGAACCGACGTCGATCTCGACGAGCAAATCGTTTCGGCGGGCATCGGCGTCAAGTTCTAGCCGCCACCCAGGCTGCAGAGACGGCAAAGAACAGGCGCTCCGATGGGCGCCTTCTACTTCTTCCTTGTGGTCGTTGCGCTCATCGCCTTGTCGCCGGGCTTAATGCCGAGCTTGGCTGTCACGCCGGCATTGAGTTCGATCACGAACTTCACCTCCGTCATCGAATCGATGATGTCTCGTGAGTACGGCACCGCGTTCTGCTTTATGCTGCGGACCGTGCCCGTCGAATCGACAAACAGCATATCGAGCGGCAGGATGGTGTTGTCCATCCACATCTGCACCCGCCGCGAAACGCCGAAATCGAAGATCATGCCGGCGTCTTCGGCCATCTCCTTGCGATACATGAGGCCACGCTGGCGCTGTTCGTTCGTTTCGGCGATCTCGACGATGAAGTTCAGTCGCTTGCCGGAAGCCGTCTGAATGATCAACGGTTCCTTGTCAAAGGTCATCGGCTCTTGGGAAAGAGCCGGACGGGCAATGATGAAAAAAAGCGCCGCAAGGGCGCTTCTGATCCAATGGGCGGGCATACGCATCAGTGCGCGCGGCTCACCGGGCTCGGCACGTCTGGATGGATCTCGGCAGCCATCAAGCCCTTGTCGCCATCGCCGTAACGCACGAGCACAACCTGACCCGGGCGCAACTCGGTGAGACCGAACCGGCGCAACGTTTCCATGTGGACGAAAATGTCTTCCGTGCCTTCGCCGCGCGTCAGGAAGCCGAAGCCCTTGGTGCGGTTGAACCACTTGACCAGCGCGCGCTCAAGCCCGCTCGTCGCCGTCACCTGCACATGCGTGCGAACCGGCGGCAGCATCGAAGGATGTACGGCCGTCGACTGATCCATGGAGAGAATCTTGAATGCCTGATAGCCGCGTTCACGGCGCTGGATCAGCGCGACGATCCGTGTACCTTCGAGAATTGTCTGGTAGCCGTCTCGGCGCAGGCAGGTCACATGAAGAAGGACATCCTGCATGCCGTTGTCCGGGACGATGAAACCGAAGCCCTTGGCCACGTCGAACCACTTGACGACGCCAGTGATTTCAATGAGGTCGACCGCTTCCCCCGCGAGTTGATCGAGGTCGGTGAATTCCTTCGATGAAATCCTGTCAGCCATGTCGCCAGCCCCTCAATACGCGTCACACTGTTACGGTTAACTGATTCTTGAGATCAAGATTAACATGTTGGTAACGGATTAGCGCAAGTCCTACTTTTCGATTATTCCCAATTGCCGATCATACCCCGCTGTCTTGCCCGAAGCTGGTGTTCCGCCACATAAGAATCCAACGCCCCGCATTAGAGAGGAAATAGAATGCGTTATCTCCACACCATGGTCCGCGTGAAAGATCTGGACGCCTCCCTGCATTTTTACACCACGCTCTTCGGCCTCGAAGAAGTCAGGCGCACAGAGAACGAGAAGGGCCGCTTCACTCTCGTCTTTCTTGCAGCTCCCGGCGACAAGGCCGAGGCCGGCGCCAAGGGCGCGCCCTGCCTGGAATTGACCTACAACTGGGATACCGAAGACTATACAGGCGGGCGCAATTTCGGTCATCTCGCCTATGAGGTCGACGACATCTATGCCATCTGCCAGAAGCTCATGGACAGCGGCATCACGATCAACCGGCCGCCGCGCGACGGCCACATGGCCTTCGTGCGCTCGCCGGACGGTATCTCGATCGAGATTCTGCAGAAAGGTGGCAGCCTCCCGACGGCCGAACCTTGGGCTTCGATGGGCAATACCGGCGCCTGGTAAGCCGAGGCTTTTGCGAGGCTTGCGGCTTTTGCGATTTCGGACCTGCGTGTCCGCATCGCGCTTGCCGCAGGCTAATGGCGCAGGCACTCTCCAGCCGACTCAAGGCGAACGACGCGATTTTGGCGCGGCTTGCGCCATCCTCTGGAGAATGCTCGCGTGCTCGCTGTTGAAAAGCGGTTACCTTTCGGACCTGCCCTGCTGATCGCAACATCGGCGACGCTGCTGCTCACCGGCTGCATGTCGGACAAGAAGGCTGCCGATGCCGCGGCCGTCGTCGCCCCAGTCGAACCGGCAGCAGTGGCGCAGCAAGCCGCCGCAACCACGCCTGCCCAACCCGGCTATCGCGATCCCATGGTGGCGAATGTATCGGGCTCTCAGCCTGCGCAGGCTCTGAACGCGCAGCCTATGGCAGCAGGATCGGCCGTTTCTGCTCCCGCCAATATCGGCGGCTTGGCAATGCAATCAACCGGCATCAATGCGCAGGCGATGAGCATCTTTTCGGTACGCACGCTGCCGCAGAACAATCCGACCTCGACCCAACTGCAGCCGGCCGGTGGTAGCGCCTACGCGCCGGTTGGTGTCAGCCCCACGCGCTCGAGCGTGTATAGCAGCCAGGTTCCGGTCGATCAGTCCCAGCAAACACAGCAGGGCCAGCCGCTATTGCCACAGCAATCCTCACAGAACACGAGCGCCCCGACGCAGAGCGCCTCATTCTCGACGGGAGCCCTGGCAGGCCAGACGATGAATGCGCTCTACAGCGCGCCCAGGCAAAACTTGCTCGGCAGTCTTTCCGGATTGCTGCAAAAAGCCTCCCTGCCCGGCATGACGCGGATTGCGCCCAACGGCCTGCATCTTCAAAACGACAAAGTGGAAGTCGGCTGCTTCAAGCCGAACTTGCTGAACGTGATCAAGGCGGTCGAAACGCATTTCGGCAAACCGGTCGTCGTCACCTCGGGCTACCGCGACCCGGACCACAACCGCATGGTCGGCGGCGCCGAAGAATCCATGCACAAGACCTGTGACGCGGCCGACATTCAGATCGACGGCGTGTCGAAATGGGATATCGCAAGCTATATCCGCTCGCTGCCGGATCGCGGCGGTGTCGGCACCTACTGCCATACCGACTCTGTCCACCTCGACACCGGAAAGAACCGGGATTGGAACTGGGGTTGTGGAGGCAGGACTGCTCCGGCGACCATCGCGCACGCCCTGTGACGCTGCTGTTCAGGCGTTCACAACGCTACGTAAGTTCGCTGGATGAATTGCGAACACCGACCAATAGTATTTTGATTCGGCTGCAATAAACGGCATTTCGCACCCGCATAAAATTCCTGCGATTATTATGAAAAAAATCGAATTTGCCGCTTGCGGGATTTAAAGTGCCTGACTATAAGGGCGCCACCGCGAAGGAAGCGCCCTTCGTCTATCGGTTAGGACACCAGATTTTCATTCTGGGAAGAGGGGTTCGACTCCCCTAGGGCGTGCCACTTCAAATTCTCCATTCAATGTTTTCAATACCTTATGAGCGGCATTTGCTAGCGCCGTTTCCCTGCTAGCAGATTTTCGTTTTCGTCCGTTCTCATGGTCACTTCACCTTGCCCATGGCACCCTTAGCCAGCTTCTTCTGGTTGATGTCTGCCACGTAGCGGAGCCCGGTCCCGAGGGAATAACAAGGCTCCCGCTGCCAATCACGCCTCCGTCCGCAAGGGGTGGCACGCGTCCCGAGTTGATGGCATCTAGAAGAGCACGTTGTCGAGCGACCGCTGCGGCGTTGACGACGTTTCCCCGTTGCTGAGTATTCCCGCGCTCTTTCGGAGTCTCATAGCCCAGCCTTGCGTCCGTCAGTGTCCGTCGAATAAAATGGCGCAATGGCTAAGCAGGTCCTCTTCGTTCAAGGAGCAGGCGAAGGCGTCCACGACCACTGGGACAACAAGCTCGTGGCGAGCCTCGCGCGCGAGCTCGGCAAAAGCTATGCCATCCGCTATCCCAGAATGCCCGGTGAAGACGATCCTAGCTACTCAGTCTGGAAGGCTGCCTTGGCGAAAGAGTTCGACTCGCTGGGGGACGAGGCAATTCTCGTAGGTCACTCGTTCGGCGGCACCATTTTGATCCATGCGCTTGCCAAGCAGCCGAAGCTGAGATTCGGTGGGTTGTTTGTCATCGCTGCGCCGTTCTTCGGTGAAGGCGGATGGCCAAGCGACGACATGGGTGACTGCGGCGACGTCTCAGAACGCCCTTCGCCCGGCATTCCCCTCTATCTCTATCATAGCATTGACGACGCGGAGGTGCCCGCTACGCATGTTCATCTCTATGCGAAAGCGATTCCGCACGCCGTGGTTCGGATGTTCGAACGCAAGGATCACCAGTTCAACAATGATTTGAGCGACGTCGCGCGGGACATCCGTTCACTGTACTAAGCTGAGGGCATCGGTTCGCGCCCGGCCAAGCAAGACCAAACAAGTCGTCGCCATCTCCGCTTTCACAAAGCTCGAACGTCTTGTCGAACTGCCTGTTCGTTCCTATTTCTTTGCCTGATGCGCCCTTCGTCTATCGGTTAGGACAACAGATTCTCATTCTGTAAAGAGGGGTTCGATTCCCCTAGGGCGTACCAGACCTCTCGATTGTGGATTGCACGCAGGATGGCACGTACGCGCCACTGGCGCGATCACACTCGTCATGTTTGCCGATCATACCTCGCGATCCGTCTAGGTCATAAAAATCAGCCTAACCTGCATAATCCGCTCTATTTCGACGCGACGACAAGCAGACCCACCGTTTTCTGACGACGCTTTGCGAGCATCTGATTTCGCTCGAGAGCGAGCTGAACCGCCTGGATAGCCGCGTTGGCGATGGCGATACGGGCTCCACCGTGGCGACAGGAGCGCGCAGTATTCTTTCGCGCATCGACACGCTGCCGCTGAAGGATCCCGCCGCCTTGATGGCCTCGGCCGGTGAGATCCTGAGCACCAGCATGGGCGGCTCCAGCGGCGTGCTGCTCTCGATCTTCTTCACGGCCGCATCCAAGGCCATGGCGGAAAAGGCTGATATCGCTGCCGCCCTGCTTGCCGGGCTCGATCGGATGACGTTCTATGGCGGAGCCAGTGTCGGCGACCGTACAATGGTCGACGCACTGGCTCCGGCGCTTGCTGTTTTAACATCAGGTAATGTCGCCGGAGCGGCAAAGGTTGCGGCAGCCGGTGCCGAGTCGACAAAGGCAATGCGAAAGGCAAAGGCGGGCCGCGCCTCTTACGTCGGCGAGAAGGATCTGGAGGGCGTGCCGGATCCGGGAGCTGTCGCTGTGGCAAACGTATTCGAGGTGGCGGCAACGTTGATATAAACAGGGCGGACCTCCGTGCAATCAGAAGCCGCTGATCAGTTCTACCTTCGAGCCGTCAGTGAAGCGCGAGAGTCGGAACGCGCTCGCGTCCACGACAGGCGCCCTGCCCGTGACGATGTCAGCCATCAATCGTCCAGCTGCCGGCCCAATTCCGAAGCCATGCCCGGAAAACCCGGTAGCAATGTGGAAGCCGGGAATGGCGTCGACCGCCGAGATGACAGGCACGGCATCCGGCGTAACATCGATGTAGCCGCCCCAACGCTGCGCGATTTCCACCTTCTCGAACATCGGAAACGCCCTCTTCAGGCCTCCGAGTGCATCCTGCGTCAACTTCTTCGAGGGCACTGGATCGAGAACCCGGTGATACTCGAACGGACTTGCGTCATCCATCGACCAGCGCCGCGGAATACGCAACTCGTCGAAGTAGCGGCCAGCAAGGCGGAAGGAAAGCGACTTCCACTCCGACCTCAAGGCCGGCAGAAACGCTGAAGCATAGCGGAACGAGGCTGGCACGATATCGACGATGTTGTCGTGTCCGCAGGCGACGGTATAACCACCGTCCTGTCGCTTGCGGATCGCGAAATCCTTCGCCCAGATGGTCTGTTCCGGGCCACCCTCCAGCGGCTTTATGCGCATCACGCTGTTCAGCACCTTGAGCTGCGGCAGGTCGATGCCGAACCGACCGGCAAACAGGCTGGACCAGGCCCCGCCAGCCAGAACCACAGCCTTGCAGGCGATCGCACCACGCTCCGTCACTACGCCGCTGACGGCGCCTGCCGCGGTCTCGATGCCGCGTACGGCGCATTCCGTCAGAATGGTCGCTCCCTTATCGCGCGCCGCTTCGGCGATCGCCGGTGCCGCCTTCTGCGGCTCCGCCCGGCCGTCAGCCGGAGTGTAGAGGGCTCCGGCGATGTCCAGCCTGGATTCGGGAACAGTCTCGGCGAATTCCCGCGCCGTCAGCATGCGGGATTCGATCTCGTAGCCGTCCAGATTGGTGCGCCAGCGTTCGTGGTCGGCCTGTTCCTTCTCGTTGGCGCAGATGAAGATGATGCCGGCGCGCTTGAATCCCGCATCGCGCCCCGTGCGCTTGTCGAGGCCATCCCAAATTCTCAGCGCCTCGGCCATCAGCGGCACCTCGCGCGGATCACGCATCGAAATCCGCACCCAGCCCCAGTTTCGGCTCGACTGTTCCTTTCCGATCCCGCCCTTCTCGCAGAGCGTGACGCGCAAGCCACGTTCGGCGAGCTCCAGCGCCGTAGAGCAACCGATAATGCCGCCGCCGATCACCACGACGTCGCACTCTTTCGGAAGTTCCTCGTCACCATGGACGGGAACGACATACGGACCGGGCATGAGGGATTGTCTCCTGGCAGGGCTTCAAGATCGTTCGACTATGGTAGCCCTACAACCCCGCCACGCGTTTAGAAACCCTGCCCACGCTTTTGTCAGATACCTGCCACTCTTAGGATTGCTTGAAGGCAAAGACATCGACGGGCTCGCCCAATCCCCTGAGGGGGAACGAGCCGAGGCTTTCCATGCCCTCCTCACACGTCGCCATCTCGACGAAGGCTCTGGAGAAGAGTACCGGACGCTTGATCTCCTTCGTCAAGCTTTCCAGGCGCGAGGCGACGTTGACCGCGGGTCCTATGACCGTAAAGTCGAGCCGCCGGCGCGAGCCGATGTTGCCATACATCACGTCCCCAACATGCACGCCGATGCCGTAGCGCAGGACCTCGCGACCATCACGCCCATTCTGCTCGTTCAGGGCGGCAACAGCGCCCGCTGCCTCCTTGATCGCCGCCAGCAGGTTCCTGCAGGCCATCGGATCGGCCAGCGGGAAGATCGCCAGCATGCCGTCGCCCATGAACTTGAGGATCTCGCCGCCATGTTTTTCGATCGGCTCCGACATCGCGTCGAAATAGCCGTTGAGCAAGTCGATCACGTCGTCGCGAGGCCACTGATCCGAGATCGTCGTGAAATCGCGTAGGTCACAGATCAGGATTGCCGCACCGACGGTCGTACCGCTGCCGCGTGTCGTCGCCCCGGCAAGGATCTGTCCGCTGGCATGGGGACCAACGTAGGTTTCCAGCAAAGTCCGCGCGAGAATGTTTTTGATGCGAATCTCGGTGACAAGCGTCAAGGCAGGCAAAATGTCCTTGAGGAAGGCGATATGTTCCTCTGCAAAGCCGCCGGGCCGATCGCTGGAAAAGGTCGCAATATGCCGTTTGCCAAGCGTGTGTTCCATTGGCCAGGCGATATACTCTGTGAGCCCGTCACGTATCAGTTCGTCATAGAACTGATGGTGGCCGTCGCCGTCGCGCATCGTCTCGAGGTTTTTGCGGACTTCAGTCGCACCGCTGAAGATCTCGTTCACGGGGCTGTTGCGGAACTGCGGTGTGTTCTCGACACCGTAACCGAATGTGTCGATCTTGGCCTCGGCCAAACCGGTTTTCCAAAGAATACGTGCTCCGAGCCATTGCGGATGGAGCGTCCTGAAGTGCAACGATGCGCGCGCGACGGGTACACCCTCGTCCCGCAGCCGCTGGCACATTTGCACGAATATGTTGTCGATGAAGCGCTCGTCGCGCGTTTCAGTGACCAGCCAATCAATGATCTTTCGCCGACGCGAGGGCCACACGCCTTCGCTCTGGTCCATGAAATACAAAGGCACGTCGGAAAGGGATTGCATGGCTACGCTCCACAAACACAGTCGCTTCCCGATTGAGGGAAGACATTACTCATCCACTAGATGGTGCACGACACGTCAGATTGAAATAGCCGAGACCATCCGAGTATGATTCGTGCTGCTTTTAGCCGAGCATACGCCGGGTCTCTGCAATCGTCGCGGCGCTCGCCGCCAACGGCCGATATTCCAGCCCGATCGCACCACCGTAGCCATGTTCGACGAGCCAATCGACGCGCCGCTTAAGGTCGATATCGCCGCTGCCCGGCTCGTTCCGTCCGGGATGATCGGCGATATGGATGTGGAAAACCCGGTCGATGTTGCCGCCAATCACCTCGGCCGTGTCCTCTCCCATGACGGCGGAATGATAGACATCGTAAACGATGCCGATCTCCGGACGGCTCGTCGCCTTTACGATCTCGATGCCTTCGACCGTTGAATGAAGGAAATAGCCAACGTGATCGATCAACGTGTTGAGTGGCTCGAGACCAAGGCGGACCCCGCTGCCCTCGAGAATCTCGCCAGCGGCGGTCAGGGTTTCGACCAGCGCCGCCTTCTGCTCTTCGCGAGACTTGCCGGGAAGGTCATCGCCCGCCTGCGCAATCAACGTGTGGGCACCGAGGCGCCTGGCCATTTCCACGGAACCTTTCAAGCCTTTCAGGAACGCGTCCTTATTGGCGCGATCGGTAAGGGCAATCATCGGTTCTGCAACAAAACTACTGAGTTCTATACCGGTTTCCGTCAGCGCCCACTCGATGCTGCCGATATCCTTGTTCGTCCACTTCCAGAATTCGACGGCCTCCGCGCCATGTGCATGCGCAAGCCGGATCCTGTCCGCAAAGTTGTCGGCTTCGGCTGCGAACAGCCATTCGATGCAAGCGGAAAGTCTCATGGCGGCCTCGCTCAATCGGGAGCTTTTCTTCCTGACAATAGTCGAGCAGCGGCGACAGGCATATGGCAAAAACCTTCCATGCTCCGTTTCTGTCTTGACGTCATATTCAGCATTGCTAACGTGCAGGTGCGTATTAATCTCCCAACTACGCCCGTCATCATTGACGGGCGTATCTTTTCCGGCTCGACGTAGAAGACAGGATTTGCGGCAGAGGGACGATGGCTGCTGTGGGCGTATCGTTTGGCAAAGCAGGCATCGTAATGGTGGTAGCCGGCTTTCTGCTGGCGTTTCCACGGATGGCCCATTCCCAGCCGCCTGCCGCCACATCGCATCGCGTCTGCGTCTATTCGCTTGCGGTACCGAACTCCGGCGAGCGGCTTTGCATCACACGCGAAACATATGGCCGCGATCTCTGCGTCGCGATCGATCACTTCGCGCGGGAAAACCACCTACCGCCGGAATATTTCGCCCGCCTGATCTGGCGGGAGAGCCGCTTCAGGGCGGGCGCCATCAGCCCCAAGGGCGCGCAGGGTATCGCACAGTTCATGCCCCATACGGCCAGGCTGCGCGGCTTGAGGGATAGTTTCGATGTCCTCGAATCCCTCAAGGAATCAGCACGATATCTCGACGAGCTGCGAACACGCTTTGGCAATCTCGGCCTTGCGGCCGCAGCCTACAATGCCGGCGAGCAGGGACTTGCAGACTATCTCGATAAAGGCCTGCTGCCCTTCGAGACGCGCAGCTACGTCCTTGCCATTACTGCGAATACGATCGAACAATGGAAGAACAACCCTCCTGATGAGGCCGCGCAATTTCTGACCTCGGACAAGCCCTTCATCGATGGTTGCATCGAGCTTGCCAGCAAGCGCCGGCTGACCGAAACCGCCTCGGTTCAACAGGGGCCGTGGGCACCGTGGGGCGCGCAGCTTGCGGCACATAACAACGACGCAGCCGCCCTTCGCCTGTTTTCGGCGGCCGCACGTCAGCTTCCGGCATCGCTCGCGGGTGAAGAGCCGGTCATCGTACGCGTGCGTGACCGCAGCTTCGGCTTCAGGCCGCGCTACGCAGCCCGTATCGGCAGGCAGACACGCGCCGAAGCCGACAAGGTCTGCGTGACCGTCCGCGCCGCCGGAGCGGCCTGTACCGTTTTTCGAAATTGAGACAGTTTCGAATATTGCAGCGAAGACTTTTCTAGCGCGGCCATGAACATTGGCGCGAGTTGTGCGTTTCCCCCGCGGGAGGAAAGGCCATGCACAGCACATCAAACAGACAGATCAGAAATCCGGGGCCGCGGGGTCGGAGTATCGTCAACCAAGGCAGACGCACCGGCGCCGATTCCGCAGAAGAGCGCAAGCTGCACAAACTCCTCAAACGCCACGCCCCTGAACAAGATATTCAGCCGAGTGGCATCAGTAAGCCGCCGAAACTTCGATAGCGGCCGCCGAACCGAAAGTATCAGTCGGTCAGGAAATCCGGGGCAGTCTGCTGATAGGTCAACTTGAGTGTTCCATCAGGCTGGACCACGTATTTCTCGAACGTGCGGTAACCCCATTTTCCCAGGAACGTGTTCTTGATCACCGTTCCAGGTGGGTATGGTGAGTGCGCGACGCGTCCATAGGTCAGGCTTCCAGGTATGGGCTCAAGCGGCGGCACAGTTGTGTTGCAGCCGGCAAGCGCCATTGCAACGAGTATCGCGGCATATCTCACGGTTTCCTCCCATGCCGACCCTTAAAAAGCTGGCCGCATGAGAATGCGGCCGGCTTTATGCGCGATCGCCGAGCGATTGCCGGCGAGACACTGTTAGCCTTGCGGCGTCAACGTCATGGACGTTCCGGTAGCAGCAACATTGATGCCGAGCTGGCCGGTGACGCTCAGCGTCTGCAATTGGACCGAGCCGCTAGTGCCGCCAACGAGAATGTTGGCACCGACACCAGCAACAAGCGTCGCTTCAGCCGATGCGCCTTGATAGAGGCCACCCAGCGAACCGCGATGGTATCCCGTGGTCGGTGCAAACACCTCCCATACGATCCGGCCGCGCGTGGTGAACCCGACATCGACGCCCAACTTACGGATCGCGCCGGTGTATCGATCCTGCGCCTCGCTACCCGAGGTCGGGCTGAAGACGCAATCAACCGATTTTGCCGAACCGAGGACGTAACCGACGCCACCACCGACATCGCAAGTAAGTATCCCGATCTTGACCCCGTCACGCACGTCGGCCTCGGGCGCTTGGTAGGTGGTCGCCAAATCGGCCGCGACAACGCTTGAGGCCAAGGCTTGCATCAGGGATGCGGCAGCAACAACGGTTGCGATCTTCTTCATCACTTTCTCCTTGTATTGCACGGCGATAGATAGCGTATCGCTGCGGTTTACCAATGCCGTTGATGCATGGCTGCCCTTCGTATCTTGCAGCCTAAATGAAGCTATTCGGGAAGCATCCGCGCCGTCGCGACCGGCACGACACTGCCTACCTGGTCGCCAAACAGCGCGATCACGGCGAAGCACAAAGGCGTCGCCGTGATCCGTGTGCTCAGACCGTGAGGTAGTCCGAGCTAGTTGAGATTTTCGAACTGAGCCATGTTCTGCTGGGTCACGAGCTGGAACGGGATCCAGACCTCGCGATCCAGTTTCTCGCCTCTCACGGCCTTTAAGGCTGCGTCAATCGATCCCTTGCCCTGCCCCTTCGCGTCCTGGAAGACGGTGACCTTCAGGT
Source organism: Rhizobium sp. BK060 (assembly GCF_014193145.1). Classification (NCBI taxonomy): domain Bacteria; kingdom Pseudomonadati; phylum Pseudomonadota; class Alphaproteobacteria; order Hyphomicrobiales; family Rhizobiaceae; genus Rhizobium; species Rhizobium sp. BK060. The sequence goes on along the minus strand of NZ_JACHYW010000042.1, from coordinate 4,189 downwards.
CTCCAACCTTCATTGCCTGCAGGGCCTCAGGCGTGGCGTCGATGCCGGCGACGAGGATCTTGTCGGTCGACGCACCTGAATTCTTGAGTGCGGCAATGGCACCCAGCGCCATTTCGTCATTGTTGGCGATGACCGCATCAAATTCGAGACCCGAGGTCAGCCAATTCGAGACCAGATCGGCACCGTTGACGCGGCTCCAGCTTCCGACTTGCTCCTGAACCACGTTAAGGCCGCTGCATTCGGGCGTCTTGATAACGTCATGCACATCCTGCGTCCGCTGACGGGCGGCCTGGCTGGTCAGATCACCAATCATGATAACGACATTTCCCTTGCCGCCGAGCATCCGACAGACTTCCTTCGTCTGCAGCGTCCCGGATTCGACTTCGTTGGAACCAACGAAGGCCTGCTGCTTGCCGAGCGTCGACAGATCAGTTGGCTGCACGTTCACGTAGATGAGCGGAATGCCGGCCTCTTCGGCAACCTTGCTGAGCGCGGGAGTGCCATCGGAATCGACAGGATCCACGATGATCGTCGACACGCCGCAGCTCGCAAAGTTGCGAACCTGATCCAGCTGCTTGTTGACGTCAGTCGTTGCATCTTCGATCTGCAATTCCACGCCGATCGACTTGGCGTAGGCGTCCATACCGTTGACGATCAGGGTCTGGAAGTTGTTCGACAGCGTTCCCATTGAAACGCCAATGCGTTCGGCGGCATGAGCTTGAGTTGCAAGCACCAGTGCGAGCGCGCTGGCGCTCAAGAGTTTAAACATGTTCTCCTCCCAGAGATGGTGCGGCACCCGATGTCCGCATCAAGACGGTAGCTGCGCCCGCTTCCCTCGTCCGCGAAAATTGTGATGAAAAAACCTCATCTTGAGAGGTTCGCCGGCATCTATGAAAGCAAGAGCCCGGCGTATCGCCGGGCTCTAAGCTCAGGAGGATGATTGATCTCTCAACTTGCCTGCTGCTGTCCGCGCGCCTTCTTTTCCTGGCGCCGGCGCGCCTGCTCCATGAACCGCTTGTCCATCCGCTCCTGCGCCTCAGCCGAGCCGTCGTGGAAGGTGCCGAACCACTTGTCGAGGGGGATCACACCGTCAGCGTAGTTGCACTCGAAGTACTTATGATGGAGGTAGTGGTCGTAGGCGTGGGTGTCGATCGCGCTGTCCTCGCCGAAGACGATCTTGTCGAAGCCGGCATGACCGGGGGCTGGAGCAAGCCCTGCATGCACGAGGTGAAACATCGCATGGACGGGGTTGGACGGCACGATCCAATGGATCACCACGCCCGAGAAATAAAGCAGATGCTCGACGGGATGCATGGCCAGGCCGGACCAGGGGCCGGGATTGACGTTGTTGTGATGCAGCTTGTGGACGGCATGGTAGAGCGGCGGCCAGTGGATCAGACGATGCACGAGGTAGAAATGGAGGTCCCGAAACGTCGGAACAAGAAGCATGATGATGCCGCAGTAGACCGGATGATCCGCAAACGAGACGTAGGGGATAATGCCGTTCGCAAATGCCCAGAGCGTGACCGCCTCGAAGGCGGTCCAGATCGGGACCGCGCTAGCGAAGGTCCAGATCACGTTGTCGATGGTCTGATTTCCGAAGAGAAACGCGTCGTTGCCGACCGACGGCCATTTGGCATTGTACTTGAAGTTCGTTCCCTGCTTGCGCTGCATATAGAGGCGCAAATGGAACATTCCGAAAAACATGAACACGAGCGCCGCATTGCGCACCAGGAGATACGCGATCCAGCCGATGGAGAAGGTCTTCGTCGTTTCGAACGACGGCGTCGCGTATAGCCAGAGCACCGTCCCGACGACGGCATAGAGGACGTTCCAGGGCATTAGATATCCCGGATAGCCAAAGACCCACTTCAGAAATCGGATCGGCCGAACCGGCCAAACGAAGACAGGTGGGTAGGTGAGCAGTTTGGACGGCGCCCAATCGCCCCTTTTGTTGCGCTTTCCATAAAGTGTATCGTCCATTGCCACTCCTCCGCATCGATTAGCTCTGAAAATACCGAAGCAGTCGGTGGGAGCCCACACATTGCTTGAGGTGTTTTCCTCATTTTGCAACTGTGCTCATATGCTGCCGCTGACCGATAGTCTCGGCAGGAGGAGCCAAACATGTCCAAAGTGACTCTGAAGGATGTCGCCCGAGAGGCGAAGCTCGGACTGGCGACCGTCGAACGTGTCATCAATGGCCGCGGTGGCGTCACGGAGAAGACCATCGAGAAGGTCATCCGGGCAGCAAAGAAGCTCGAATACGGGACACGCCAGTCGCATTTCAACCGCGGCGCAATCCGCATTGAGGTCATCCTCGTTCGCCCCGAAACGAGCTTCTTCGCCCGGCTGAATCAGGCCTTCGAACGGATCGCCGCGTCGCTCGACAAAAATGTCATTCTGCACCGGACCTTCGTCAAGGAGAGCGATCCTGTTGGCATGGCGCGTCACGTTGCCAATCCGGCGTTCCGGCGCTCCGGGCTGATCATATGCGCACCCGACGATCCGAGGGTCAGCGCAAGTCTCCGCAAGGTAAGCGCGGCCGGCGTGGAAGTGGTTCAGATCGTTGCCCGTTGCGATCCCGATATTCCGTTCGTCGGCATTGACGACTACGCAGCCGGTCGTTGTGCCGCCTACTACATGACCGGCATGCTTGGTTCCCGCGGCGGAAGGCTGGTTGCCCTCTGTCATAGCGGTGCCTACGCAAATCACCGCCAGCGCATCAAAGGATTTTCCGACTACATCGCCGAGAAAGGTTCTCCGGAGCATTCCTTCTGGCTTGTCATGTTCGGCCATGACGACGATCTTCAATCGGCTGAACTCTTGAGCGAAGCGCTTCGCCACAACCCTGAGATCATCGGCGTCTATTCGGCAGGTGGCGGCGACGAAGGCGTGGCGATCGTCCTGCAGCAGTGGGCTAAGCAGAAAGATGTCTTTTGGGTCGGCCACGAGCTGACGGACAAGAAGAAGCGCCATTTGCAGTCCGGTCTCATGGACATATGCATCGACCAGACGCCCGAGGTTCAGGCGCGCCGGGCTGTCGACATGATCCTGCACAAGCTCGACATTGTCAGAGCCGAGATCATAACCGATCCCGTGCGCTTCATGACGATCAATGCCCAGAACGTTTAACCGCTTTGCATTTGATCAAAACACCTCAACGAACGCCTCGCCACGACCGCAATTTCATGCTGTTTAGCCCTCAACTGAACTTGTGGAGGCGCTGATGCAATCCCTATCCGTCTTCCAGTCGCTTTGGGCTATGGAACGTCGCAGCGCCATCCAGCCTGAACTCTCGCTTGAAGAACGCATCGAGCAGATCGCAGAAGCCGGCTTTGATGGGGTAAGCGCCCATTGGTACGACCGGAACTACGTCAGGCGCTTGCACTCGCTCCTGAAGCCGCACGGCTTGAAGGCTGAAGGCCAATGCTTTCCGAAGAGTGTGGATGACCTGAAGCCGGTGCTGGAGAACGTTGCCGAATATGGTGTTGCCCATATCTGTCTGCAACCCGACGTCCGGCTTCGCCGCGTCGAGGACTGTCTTCCGCTACTCGAGGGCTGGCAGCGACTGAGCGAGGAAGCGAAGATTCCGGTTTATGTCGAGACCCATCGCGACCGGATGACGACCGACCTCTTCTTCACCCTCGACCTCTTGGATCAACTTCCCAGTCTCCGGTTGCTCGGCGATCTGTCGCACTTTCTTGTCGGGCGCGAATTTGCCTGGCCGGTATCGGCCGAGAACCATGGCATGATCCATCGCATCCTAGACAGTTCGTGGTCCTTCCACGGACGTGTCGCCTCGCGAGAACAGGTGCAAATAGAGATCTCGTTCCCTCACCACCAGCCGTGGGTCGATCTCTTCATGGACTGGTGGGAGTATGGCTTTCGGAGCTGGCGACGCCGGGCTGGCCCCAATGATACGCTCGCCTTCACCTGTGAACTCGGCCCAAAGCCCTACGCCATCACCGGCCGCGACGGGCAGGACACTACCGACCGGTGGGAGGAAGCACTGCTGCTGAAACAGCGCGTGAAGGAACTCTGGGCACGCACCGCCTGACAATTGATCGAAAACAACAATCTGGGAGGAATTCGACATGGACGTTCGCGCCGCCGTTGCCGTTGAGGCTGGCAAGCCGCTTGAAGTGATGACCGTTCAGCTGGAGGGGCCACGGGCCGGCGAGGTGCTGGT
>NZ_JACHYW010000041.1:0-43686 GCF_014193145.1 Rhizobium sp. BK060 | reverse complement strand
CCACCGATGACATCAAGAAGCTTGAAGTCCCCTACAAGCCGCTGCACGTGGGCGGTTTCTGAGCGGAGCAAGGAAGCGAACATGACGATAGAACCAATGGTCGCCGGCATCCCGCAGATGGGTTACGGCACATGGAACCGCTCGGCGGACGAAGCCTATCAGGGCGCCATCTGGGCGCTGGAAGCCGGCTGCCGCCACATCGACACCGCCCAGGGCTACGGCAACGAGCAGGGCGTCGCCCGCGGCATCAAGGACGCCGGCGTGCCGCGCAGCGAAATCTTCATCACCACGAAGGTGAGGCCCGAAAATTACGGACCTGGCGCTGTCGTGCCGTCGGTCAGGGAGAGCCTGGAAAAGCTCCAGACAGACCAGGTCGACCTGCTGCTTCTGCACTGGCCATCACCGCATAACAAATATCCGCTAGCCGATTACGTCGGCCAGCTTGCAGAGGTTTTCGACGCCGGCCTCGCCAAGCGGATCGGTGTTTCGAACTTTACGAAGGCGATGATCGACGAAAGCATCCGCATGCTCGGCCACCGCACGATCACCACCAATCAGGTGGAGTGCCACGTCTACATGCAGAACCGGCCAATCATCGATTATTGCGAAAAGCTCGGTATTGCCGTCACCGCCTACTCGCCGCTGGCGCGGGGCGCCGTGGTGGGCGACCCGGTTCTCGACGAGATCGGCAAAGCCCATGGCGCCACGGGCGAGCAGGTTGCGCTCGCCTTCCTGATGGCCAAGGGGCATATCGTCATCCCTTCTTCCAGCAAGAAGGATCGCATCATCCTGAATTTCGAAGCACGCAAGATTGCGCTGGCGCCAACTGAGATCAAACGGATCGAAGGCCTCGAAAGGGGCATGCGACTGGTGAACGGCGATTGGTGCCCCGTTTGGGACGTGTGAGGATGGCTCGCTGCACTTTCTTTCAGTGCTGTCGAGTTCGAAATGACGGCCGCCGCCTGGTGTCGCGGCTGTGTTCAATGAGGAGATAAACATGGACTATCGCAAACTCGGCCCGAGCGGCACGATCGTCACCGCCTATTGTCTCGGTACGATGACCTTCGGCGCAGAGGCGGACGAAGCCGCTTCCCACAGACTGCTTGACGACTATTTCGCCTGGGGCGGCAATTTCATCGATACTGCTGACGTTTACAGCGCCGGCAAGTCCGAAGAGATCATCGGTCGCTGGTTGAAGACCCGGCCGGCCGAAGCAAAACAGGCGGTGATCGCCACCAAGGGGCGCTTCACGATGGGACCGGGACCCAACGATATCGGTCTTTCCCGGAAGCACCTGAACCAGGCGCTCAACGCTTCGCTCCGCCGCCTCGACGTCGAGTATATCGATCTCTATCAGATGCATGCGTGGGATGCGTTGACTCCGATCGAGGAGACGCTGCGTTTCCTCGATGACGCAGTCTCCGCCGGCAAGATCGGCTACTATGGCTTCTCCAACTTTGTCGGCTGGCATATCGCCAAAGCCTCTGAAATCGCCAAGGCGAAAGGCTATACCCAGCCGGTGACGCTGCAGCCGCAATACAGCCTTCTGGTGCGCGATATCGAGCTTGAGATTGTCGCCGCCTGCCAGGACGCCGGCATGGGTCTGCTTCCCTGGTCGCCGCTCGGCGGCGGCTGGCTCACCGGCAAATACAAGCGCGACCAGATGCCGACGGGTGCCACCCGGCTCGGCGAAAATCCGAACCGCGGCAGCGAATCCTATGCCCCGCGCAATGCGCAGGAGCGAACCTGGGCGATTATCGGCGCTGTCGAGGAGATCGCCAAGGCCCGCGGCGTCAGCATGGCGCAAGTGGCACTTGCCTGGACGACGGGACGGCCGGCTGTGACGTCGGTCATCCTCGGGGCCCGCACCTCCGAACAGCTCGCAGACAACCTCGGTGCTGCAAAGCTGGTGCTTTCCGATGAAGAGACGGCGAAGCTTAACGCGGTAAGCGCGCCGCAACCGCCTTCCTATCCCTATGGCGAAGGCGGCGCGAGCCAACGCAACCGCAAGCTCGAGGGCGGGCGGTGAGACATCGACCGGGACAGAGCACGTTAGCGGAGCGATCAGAATGTGGGATCTGGCTGCATGACCAGATTTTCGCGTGATCCACTTTTACGCCGTCCTGTGGCCGGTTTTTACTCCGCCGTTGACAGAAGACAATGCATCGCCGTTTCAGCCGCTGGTGTCATGCCGGTGTGTGGGAGCGCGAGTTCGGGACGCTGACGGCAGATCGAGACAATCAGTATCTGATGATCGATAGCACCATCGTGCGCGCCCACCAGCAGGCGGCCACCGGAAAAGGGGGGGGCCAAAGATCAGGCGTTGGGCGTTCCCGAGGTGGACTGACAACGAAGATCCACCTGCTGGCCGACACACTTGGCCGGCCACCCCGCTATTTCAGTGCTAGATGTTTGATCCGCAAGAATGCGTAGGTCGATCGAAATACTATGGAGCGCCGCAAGGTTACCAAGCTTTCTACGTCGTCAGTTAGGGTGCGTCGGCAATGTGACTAGTCATCGTGGCGGCCTTTGCCATCTCCATCCTTCAAGCAACAGGTCTTGAAAGGAAACGAAATTAAGAAACCTACATGTACACTGTAGTTATCTGGACCAGGGATTGATCACTTTCAGCCCAGCAGCCTCAAAAGGGCTCGTGTCGCGAGTTGCGATCGCGAGGCCATTCGCTGCGGCTGTGGCTGCAATGTAGCCATCAGCCGTGCCAATCGCTTTCCCAGATACTCGAGCGCGGGCCATCAGTTCGGAATAAAACTGAGAAGTAGCCAGATCGAAGGGCAAGATTCGCTCGAAAAAGTGGGGCAGCACTTCGCTCTCAAGGCGGTCGAGAAGGATAGTTTGTCGTTTCCCTGAAGGCATAGCAGCGATCCCGAAACGAAGTTCGGCAATCGTTATTGCGGAGAGGAACAGCGTCTCGATAGCTTGGGCGTCCAACCAGGCGATCACTGCCTCATCAGGAACCGGTTTCCAAGGCTCGGATATAACATTGGTGTCCAGCAAGATCATTCGAAGGTCATCGGTTCAGCAGGTGTCTTGTCGCGGCTTTTCTGCAGGGCTTCAACGTTGCTGTCGGAAAGCCCGGCGTCGCGACCAATGGCTGTCAGCAAAGAACCGAGCTTAACACGTTCAGGAGGACGAACAGCGGCTTCAATAATGTCACGGATCTCGGCCTCGGTGCTCCGGCCATGATGAGCCGCTCGCACCCGCAGAGCACGATGTGTTTCGTCAGAAAGGTTTCGAATGGTGACTGCCGGCATTGATATCACCTCCATAGGAATGATTGCTTTGATATCAAAATATACAAAACGACGCCAAAATTCAAGATATTCATTAATGAGGACAAACATCCTGTCTGATTAGATATCCCACCGTGATGGGATCTGAACCGGCGACATCCTATTCATCCGAGGTCCGTTCGCCTGCAACAGGCTTGAAATTGATCCGGGGCTAAATGGGCAGGCAGTGCGCCACGCTCAGCGTTCAAACCGGTCCAGCATTCTTCTCAACTGGGCGTTTTGCAGCCTGAGCTTTATGGCCAACTGGTTCCTCAGCACCTTGATCTCGTCATCGAGGCTCATCTCGTTTGCAGTGTGTATAACCTGGCGACCGTCCGCTATCGCCACCGCTTCCTTGCCGCGGCTCCTTTGCTTGCGCGGAGCGACCTCGACAGTTCGCTTGATCCTAGGGGTATCTTGTGCAGCGGTGACGTCGATACCAGTACCCCCGGATATAGCCGGATTAGCGACCTCCACCATTGTGGCGACATCGCCGTCACCGGCGCGGCCGGCGCTGTCGGACAACGGTCGGCACATCGGCACTCATTGCCGTATCAGTCTCGTCGGCCATGCTGTCAACAACGACTCGGGCTGATCTGCCTTTGGTAAAGACACTTCATCGCCGGATTTGCCATTCTGAGAGCTGCCCGGCAGAAACGTCATTGCGTCTTCCTCCAGGTCTCGAGCGGCGGACTTTAGATCCACGTTGCCCCAGCTCGAGTTGGACCTGGCATCGAGTTTTCGCCTGCCGGTTTTGTACTCGACGGCAAAGCTGCGTCGCACTTTTTTCAATATAAGAGGCCTTGGAAAATCCGCGGAAGGGTTTGCTGATATGCTGCTACATCACGAATAGCGCCTACCGGACTACCAATCTACACCCATCGTCATTTCGATCACCGCACCATTCCGGGAGCAGAATTTGTGGCCAATCGGATGGGGCTGAGGGCGGTCTATGCGCTCAACGTTCTTGAAAGGAAACAGCGGACCAGTAGTTCGTCCCGAGACTTTCTCACAGGTTCCCCACGATCCATTATGCGATCTTTCTGGCCTAAAACATGAACCCCATAGCAACAAGCAGGACGCTGGCCTCGAAAGCTCTCCCCGCGCCAGACCGTTGACCCCGCTATTTCAGTGTTGATGGCGTAAGGGGTATTTATGGAACTTCTCAATCATAGCGCTTTATGCTTACGCGCGACGCCGCCGGGCTCGTTTCGGCGATTTGCCGGAAACTGGATGGTGTCGCCCTTGCAATCGAGCTGGCGGCGGGACGTGTCGAAGCACTGGGACTGCGACAGACCGCAGAACTTCTCGACCAGCACCTCTCACTGTCGTGGCCTGGTCGCCGATCAGCTCCGGGACGACAGAGGACCCTCCAGGCTACCCTCGACTGGAGCTACGACCTCCTCTCGGCGATGGAGCGCGTGATCTTAAGATGCGTCGCTGTTTTTTCGGGTCATTTCACACTCGATGGAGCGATTGGCGTCGCCCCGAGGGAGATCGCCGCAGGTCTGGTCATCGAAGCGCTCGAGAACCTGGTCGCGAAGTCCATGGTTGCGTCCCGTCAGCTGAACGGTGCTACGCGTTATCGGCTGCTTGCGACGACTCGCGCCTACGTCCTTGCACTGGAAGGCGACCCGGTTGCGGGCCGAAATCTCTCAAGACGCCATGCGGAATACTGCATTGGGTGGCTCGAAAACAATGCTCTGGCAGGCGTTGCACTTCGCGAGACCAGCGCCCGTGCGCGCTATCTCGACAGTCTCAACGACGTCAGAAGTGCATTGGAATGGTGTTTTGGAGAGTCGGGCGATCAGCCCTCTGGAATACGCCTTGCAGCGCGGGCCGCCCCGATCTTTCTCGGTCTGTCACTTCTGGGCGACTGCTACAAATGGTGCGGGACGGCAATTCGCGCCCTTGGCCCCCAGGAGTCCGGCTCTCCCGACGAAATGCATCTTCAGGCCGCATTTGGCTTATCGGTGATGTTTACGCGGGGCAGCAACGATGACGCGCGCGAGGCATTGAACCGAAGTCTCGCAATTGCCGAAAAGCAAAACGATATCCGCAGCCAATTGCAGCTCTTGGCACCCCTGACGATGTACCATCTAAGGATAGGCGATTTCAGAACGGCGATCGAACTCGGCCGAAACGCTTCGCGCTTGTCAAAATTCGTCAACGATCCAGGGACCGAAGCGCTTGCACATTCAATCATTGGAATATCGCTGACCCACACAGGAGACCTTGCTGGCGCCCGCGCCGAACTTGAGGCCGCCCACCAGAATCCATCGCCAATCCTCGATCCTGGCGCAATCTACCTCGGCTTTGACGGGCACGATCTCGGACGCGTTCGAAAAGGACCATCCAGTCACACTGTCCATCGCATTGATCTGGGCGATCTCACTCTACATTGCCATGGAAGACGTGAAGGTGGCGCACGAGCTCCTCGACCGGTTTACAGCCCGCGCAGAACTCCATTCGCTCGAACCATATCTGGCGGCAGCACGCGCCTACAGGGGTCTGCTCGCCGTCCGGTCCGGCGATGCGGACAGCGGCGTTCCGATGCTGAAGTCCGCGCTGGCCGATCTGCACGCCGCTAAGTATGAACTCTTCACGACGACCTTTACCATCGCGCTCGCACGAGGGGTGGCTGAGATCGGTAGCAATGACGAGGCGCTGACCGTTCTGGGCGAAGCCATAGCCGGAGTAACTGCGAGTGGTGACGTCTCTCACATGCCTGACCTGCTGCGCGCCAAAGGAAACTTATTGCTGAAGGGCGGCTATCGCGAAGAAGCCGTCGAAGAATGCCTGTCTGAGGCCATCACCTGGAGTCGGGACCAAGGCGCGGTCATCTCTGAGCTCGCTGCCACGATCGACCTTGCAACCTTGCCAGCAGAGGGGAATGAGCGGCGCGAGAACAATGCTTCAAAGCGTATATCTTCGACTGTCCGAGGGGTTCGAGAACCCACTTGTGCGTCAGGCCGAACGTCTTCTCGCTCGACTGCCATAGGGCCACGTGCCTCTGTGAGAGACGAGCAGGAGCGCGCCTTTCGGACAAACGCCCTAGAGGTCAAGAACGGCATCGCTTGTCGGATGACAGCAGCACAAAAGGACATTGCCTTCTGCTGGTTGGTCGATCGGATCCGGTTGATACGACACGTCGCCTGCGATTACCGCCGTCTCGCAATTGTGACAAACGCCCGTACGACATGACCAACGCGCCGGCACATCGCAGGCTTCAGCCAGTTCGAGCAGGCTGGCGAATGTGAAACTCCACTGCACAACAAGGCCGCTGCGGGCAAACGAGATCATCGGACCAGAACCGGTCACGCCCTCTGGGGCATGTGGAGGGCGCACAGGTCTTTCAGCGATGCCGGGCGTCAGGGATTTGCCCGCGCCAAATGCCTCGGTATGAATGCGCGTTGCCGACACGCCCAGTCGTCCGAGGTCGGCGGCAATATCGGCCATGAACGGGGACGGCCCACAGAGGTAAAAGTCGCCGCTCAGAGGCAATCGCAACGATTGGAGAGCCGTTGCATCGACACGAGAGTGCAGATCATAGTCGCGCCCCTTGATGTCCGTCTGATCTGGCGAACTGTAGCAGATGAGACTGTGTGCATGTGGAAGCGATTGCAGCAGTTCGTGCACTTCGGTTACGAATGGATCTTCCCGACCATTGCGCGCGCCGTACAGCCACCATATGTCGCGTTCCGATTTCTCGGCTGCCAGTGCCTTCAACATCGCGATCATCGGTGTGATGCCAATTCCCGCGCTGATGAGCACAATCGGGCCGACGCCCTGGGACAGGATGAAACTGCCGCGCGGAGCGCTTACTTTGACCAGCGCTCCAACACTGAGACTGTCGTGAATGAAGCGGCTGGCGGCTCCCATGGCTTCCCGTTTTATGCTCACCCTGTAATGCGTGTCGGAAAGGGCCGATAATGAATAGCTGCGCAGCAGCTTCGAGGCCGCAGCCGGATTCAGTTCTAGAACGACAAACTGTCCGGGCAAAGCCTCGCCAAGGCTCCTCCCATCGGTCGGCTCCAGTTCGAGTGACACGACGTCCGCGCTCTGTCTTGTCTTTCCACTGACGCGAAACTCGCGAAAGCCGGTCCATGCAGGAGCAACCTGGGAAATGCCGACGAGGCCGGCGTTTCCGGTCCGCATGAGCGTGCCACTGGCCTGCAGGAGCAGCTCCTCAAATGACCGTCGCCACCCCTTGCTCAGAGCGGAATTGCCGATGGCAAGTTCCAGGCGGTCTTTGGGGTGTCCCGGCATGTAAAGAAGCCCGTCCGTCTCCGAGATCGTCATAGCTCCCTGGCCTGAAGCCACCTTGACGATTTGCTGGCCGGCCTCGACAAGCCCCTCCTCGACGACCCGAAAGTAGAAGCCCGGCCTGCCGTGGGAAACAACCAGCGCGGCCATCTCAGGAACACCCATCCTGATCCCGAGGCGGTAACAGGTCACGCGCGGCTGGGAGATCTCAAACAGCGCGCCGCCGATGCGAAACCGGTCGCCGACGCACACTTCTGCATCGGGCAACCCATCGACGGTAAAGTTCTCTCCGAACTGCCCGTATACGAAGTCGTCCCGGCCGAGGAACCGTTCCCAATATCGATAGGAGTCAATCTGGTAGACGAACACCGCCCGGTTTTCACCGCCGTGGCCGGCGGTGTCGCCCTGGCCGTCTCCATCAATGTTCAATCTGCGAACCATGCGTGGCCCCTTTACGGGCTCCTTCCAGATGGCGGTGCTGACCACCTGTCCCCGCCATGGTATGTTGCGCGGAAGTCCGACATTCAGGGAAAGCAGTTGGGCCATCGACACCTCTCCATTTCATGGGCTTCGCAGGGCGGAACGGGCAATTGCGCAGCACGCTCATCCGCCCGGAATGCAGCGTAGATCATTTCGAGCTTTTGATCGGGCCATCACGCCACAAGTCTGACGATTGAGCCTATCCCTGAGACCGGAGCTCGCGCTTTTGTCTCCTGTGCTCTTCCTTTCCAACCAGCATGGCGCGCTCAACGGCAGGCCGGATCGACATTCTCGAAACCCATTTGCCGACGCTTGGGAAATCCGAAAGATCCATCCCGGCATTCTTGTGCTGCACGACCCACGGGAAGCATGCCATATCGACGATCGAATAAGGTCCGGCGATATATTCAATGTTCGAGAGTTGTTTCTCAAGCACCTGGTAGAGACGACGAACCTCGCCGCTGAACCTCTCGATTGCGTAGCGAACGTGTTCAGAGACGATATTGCGGAAATGGTTCGCCTGGCCCGCCATCGGCCCCAGTCCAGCGACCTGCCAGAACAGCCATCGTCAACCCTCGCCCGCTGCCTTTCGTCTTCGCCATAGAAGCGGTTAAACTTCCGACCGAGATACTGAAGAATTGCTCCGGATTCGAAAATGGAAATTGCCCGACCGCCCGGCCCGTCGGCGTCCACGAGAGCGGGAACCTTGTTGTTGGGCGCGATCCGCAGAAAATCGGGCGCAAACTGTTCGTCGCGTCGGATGTTGGCGCAGGTCAGCCTATAGGGGACATCGAACTCCTCCAGCATGATCGTAATCTTGCTGCCATTGGGTGTCGGCCTGAAATATAGATTGAGGGCAGCGTGGGCCAAGTCGTCTCCAATTGTCTCGACCATCCGTATACACCCGCGTTGAGCGTCCTCTCGAACCGGTCCACCGCCGCTCCAGCGAACACCATGATCTGTTCATGGCGGTCACTGTCGCACTTCAATTTGCCCCCGTCGATTACACGATGGTATTCGCAATGGGAAAAGAAGCCGATGTCTCTGATGACCACCAGATCATCGTAGCCGCCGACATCCGAGAATGTCCGCGACATCAGATTCCGGATCGGAACACTGTAGCCGGAAAATAGCGCTTTGTAGGCGCGAACAACTCTTGGAGGCGTATCGATCAGCCCCTCTCGACCAGGATCATCTGCCGCCCAACGAATTAGGGTCCGCACTGCTGCTTCAGCCTCTTCTTTGGTCGGTTCACTGTCCGGACTGACAGAACTCCCTTCGACGATCGCATCCATCAGCCTTCTCCGTTTCAAACGTCAGAACATGCCGGCGTCAGAATATTCTTGGAAACAGACGGGAAAAGATTGCGCGTTTGGCGCAAGCATTGCCGAAAACGGCTGCGGTCAAAGGTAGGGGGTCGAAGGATAGGCTATCCTTCTTTCCGTCGGTCGCTCCCGGAAGTCGGATCTCGCCTTCGGCTCAGGTCGGAAGGACACCTCAGTATAATAGTATCGCAGAGGCTGCGACGTATGATCATCCGATAGTGAAACCTCACATGGGCCATGTCCAATGCTGTGTCGCGCCTCCGCCAACCCTTCAGAGTTTTCGCCAGATGTCGTGGCAGTTCTCCTCGAGCCCTGGCAACCAAGATTGGGACTGCCGGTGGATTTGCGCCATGGCAGATCACGGCAATCTCGAAATACATTGGCGACCATATCCAGGTTCCGATAAAGCTCGATGAGCTTGCCAGTCTCGTTCAGCTTAGTCGCAGTCAACTTCAGAGATCCTGCAAGGTCTCGTTCGGGCAGTCTCCTCACCGTCTCGTCGTCTATCGGCGCATCGTCACGGCGCAGACATTGATGAGACAAACCGACCGGCGTCTATCCGATATAGCGTTGTCTTGCGGCTTCGCCGACCAGTCACATTTCAGTCGGGCCTTCTTGACCATCACCGGTATCACTCCACGTCGCTGGCGGCACATCCACACTTTTGTCCTGCCTCAAGCCGGCGCGAGGCGCGATACGGACTGACCCGGACATCGAGGGACCGCTGCACATCGGGGAGCCGAGTTCTTAGGCTCAACACGCGCTCTCGATCGCTCATATGCAGTTCCCTTATCGAGCCAAGCCCGGCTAAAAACGAATAGCTGAGCATGCCTATTTTCACGGGTTGATTATTGTTAGAACGATACGTATCGTTTATATAGCAATTCAGCCGCTGCCGGCGTGTTGCTGCAGCCATGCCGTGAAAGACTTTTCCGGGTGGTTGGCCGCGAATGCCGATCAGCGTGGGTTGCCGGCTCTCCTTGGCGAGAAGGCGCGATCGGGTCGGCAACCAGATGTGTCAAACCGCGAAGCGATAGCGAAGCAAACGGTATCCGCCGCATGGTTTTGAAAGCGGCACAATTCGTTGGTGTCGAGGTCGCTCCTGTTTCGAACCGTCGATTCGCAGATATCTACTCGAAGGATTTAACAAATGGCTTGGTTGCGAAAAAAGAACCAGCAAAACATACAGTCGGAGACCAATATCACTGTCTTGACGCAAGGCACGCGTGAAAGCCCAGCGGCGAGCCCGCTTCCGGCGAACAAGGCGTCGCCGTCTGCCGTCCTCGTGCCGGTCTTTGCCATTGCGGTAGCGCTTTCTGGCGTCGTCGGCGCGGGCGCCAATTGGGACTGGTGGGTGGCGAGCCAGGCCGTGCAGACGACGGACGACGCGGCAGTTTTTTCCGACGTTTCGTCTGTCAGCACTCGTGTCAGCGGTACCGTCGAGGCGATCAATGTTTCCGACTACGCACAGGTCAGGGCCGGTGACCTTCTGTTTTCCATCGATCGCAAACCCTTCGAAGTCGCCCTGCAGGCGGCGAGAGCAAAGCTTGCCGCTGCTCGCGCTCAGTTGGAAGACAACGACATCCAGCGTGCGTTCCAGCTGACGCAGATCGATATTGCGATCGCACAGCAACAGGCGGCGACGGCCGACGAAATTCAGGCGAGCAAGGAGCTTGGGCGTCAGACCAGACTCGGCCTCGACGGCAGGGCGAGTTCGATTCAGACGCTCGAGAAGGCGACCGCCGGACGCGAGCGCGCCGTTGCGAATTCAAAAATGGCTGAGGCGACCGTTGTTGCGCAACGGGTCAAGCTGGAAGTGATCGCAAAACAGCGCGACGTGCTGATGGCGAACGCAGACACGGCCGCTGCGGACGTGGCGGCACGAGAATTGGACCTCGGCTATGCCGACATTCGCGCGCCTGTCGACGGTATTGTTGCCAAAAGGAACGTTCAGCTCGGAAACTTCGTCGCGACCGGCACAAGCATGATCTCGATCGTTCCCCTTCCGCGGGTCTATATCCTGGCCAACTACAAGGAAAACCAGCTTTCCCTTGTTCGGGAAGGTCAGCGTGTGGAGGTGTCAGTCGATCTGCTGCCCGGCAAGCGCCTGCACGGCACCGTGTCGAAGATTTCGCCAGCGAGCGGATCGACCTTCGCCTTGCTTCCTCCTGACAATGCCACCGGCAATTTTACCAAAGTTGCCCAGCGCCTCACCGTCAGGATCGAGCTCGACCCCGATCAGCCCAATTTCGATCGACTGCGTCCAGGCATGTCGGTCACAACGCGGATAGCCACGAAGGCAGGAAACAATGTCTAGCAGCCCGCAGCATGGCGATCTTTCCCGGCAGGGAAGCGTCGCGGTTGCCATGATTATGGCATCAATTCTGACCGCCTTCGACGTTCGCACAGCGAGCGTCGGATTGCCCGATCTTCGCGGCGCGTTCGGTCTGAGTTTTGACCAGGGCGCATGGTTGAGCAGCTTTGCAACGGCCCCGCAGATACTGGTCGCGCCGTCGATCGGTTGGTTGATAGCGGCCTTTGGCGTCAAGCGGGTCATGATCGGCCCGTCGATCGTCTATGCCGTGATCTCCACCACCATCCCTTTCGTTCAAGGCTTCGAGCTTCTGATTCTGTTGCATGCGATCAGAGCCCTGGTGCTCGGCATTTTCGTTGGGGCGACGCTCTTGGTTGCGTTTCGTAACCTCGAGAAGAAGTACTGGATTTTCGCCCTTGCCTTCTATGTGCTGAGAATTCCGTTTGCGCAGAATCTCGGTCTTTATACCGCCGGTAGCTATAGCCAGACTATTGGTTGGCAGTGGCTTTATTGGCAGGGCGCTATTGTCGCGCCGGTCATCGGGATCCTGTTCTGGTATGGCGGCAAGTCCATGCCTGTCGATCGCGATCTCCTGAGCCGGGCCGACTGGGGCGGAATGGCGCTGTTTGGGGTGGCCTTAACGACGCTCTACTTCGCGCTGGACCAAGGCAATCGTCTCGACTGGTTTGAATCGGGCTATGTTAAGTCGCTCCTCGCCGCGACAGCATTTCTGGCCGTTATTTTTCTTTGGCATGAAACCCGCGTCGAACATCCGTGGGCGCACGTCTCGATCCTTTATCACAGGAACATCGCGCTCGGCTTTGCCGCCATCGCCTGCTTCATGATCGCAAGCCTCGGAAGCTCTCTGCTCGAGCCGAACTTCCTTGTCAGCGTTGCGCGACTGCGTCCGGAACAGATCGGAGACTTCACCGCGCTCTACGCCATCCTGTTGCTCCTGCTGGCGACAGCCACGGCGGTTGCGCTCGTCAGGACGCTAAAGCAGCGGTCGACGCTCGCGATCGGGTTCAGCTGTTTTATGCTTTCGGCATGGCTTGGGACCCAATTGACCAGTCAATGGTCCGTACCGGAATTCCGCCTGATTGTCGTCCTGCAGACGTTCGGTGAAGAGCTCGTCTTTCTTGCCGCCGTCGCCACCCTGTTCGGCAATGTCAATCCGGCTCGTGCAATCTCGCTCGTCGCCTATGTTCAGGTCATGCGCCTTATCTGTTCGGAAACCGTTGCCACGACGATGACGACGTGGATCCGCAAGCGTGAGCAACTGCATTCCTATTTTATAAGTCTTCACGTCACTGGCACAACGCCGGGCTGGAACACGACACTCGCTCAACTCGGATCGGGATCGACGTCCGGCGCCTCGCCGGCAGAGATCGCAAAGCGGGGCCTCGGCAATCTTGCGGGCATAATCCAGCGGGAAGCCAATGTACTCGCCTATATCGACGGATTCTGGATCACCTTCATCGCGGCTGTGGTCGGGATGATCGTGGTGTCGCTAATGAAACCCTCCCCCTCGCACCCGCTGACGACGCGCTAAGGAAAAAAGGTCGCTCCGGTCGAGACTGGGAGAGAATGTCATGGACGATCATCATATCAAGGATATCGCCAACTGGCTGACACAAGGAGGGCTAACAGGCCTTTCCGAAGCCGACCTCTTGGCAGGCTTCTGCGAGCGCTGCGCCACAAGCGGCCTTCCTGTCGAACGCGCAAGCGCGGTGATGGATACGCTCCATCCGCTCTACGAGCGCCGCGCCTTTCGTTGGGATCGCACTCAACCCGTGCAGCGTGTCGTGGAGTTGGGCATTGTCGCGCCTGTCACTGTGCCCGACAACTGGCGCCGCACTGCCTTCCACTACCTGAAGGCGACCGGTGGAAATGAGCTCAGGCGGCGCATAAAGCTTGGGGATCCGGCCGATTTCTATCTGCTCGACGCGATGAAGGAGGATGGATTTTCCGATTTCATCGCCATGGCACACCGCTTTGCCAACCAGAACACGATCGGCGAAATCGACTGCTTTTTTCTCCATTTCGGGACCAGGGCGCCGGCCGGCTTCACAAAAGCGGACGAGCTTGCATTACGGGAACTGCTGCCCTGCCTGGCGCTCGCGGTCAAATGCGTCGTCGTCAGCGGTGTGGCCAGCACCATCGCCAAGGTCTACCTTGGTGACGATGCCGCCGACCAGGTGCTGCATGGTCGGATTACACGCGGTCGCAGCGAGCGCATTTCCGCTGCACTGTGGTTCTCGGATCTCGCCAATTTCACCCGGATCTCCGACACGGTCGACCCGGAAGAAATCATTCCCATGCTGAACGACTATGCCGAGGCCGTTATCACGTCCGTTCGACAGGCCGGCGGTGAAGTACTGAAACTGATGGGCGACGGAACACTTGCAATCTTCCGCGGCGGAACATCGAGCCAGGCCTGTGCCTGCGCCCTGGAAGCGTCCCGGCTGCTTGACGGGCGGCTCATCGATCTCAACGCCCGGCGGTGCGGAGAAGGTCGCCCCGCTACCGATCTCTACCTCGGTTTGCATGTCGGCGACGTCTTCTACGGCAATATTGGTAGCCAGGATCGTCTCGACTTCACGGTGATCGGCCCGGCCGTGAACGAGGTCAGCCGCATTACCTCGCTGTGTCGGTCACTGCACCAAGGATTGCTGATGTCGGGCCCCTTTGCAGCCTGCGTGTCTGCCTCTGAAATTGATGGCCTGCACTCGATCGGCCGGCATGTCCTGAGGGGTGTTAGCCGACCCCAGGAACTGTTCACCATCGCGTCCGAAAAGCGGCCGGCCGGCAATCGTATGTCGCTTCAAACCGACCCTCTTGAAGGCTCCCCGCCTCGTGCGCGAGCCCATCGACACCAAAGTACAATTGGTCGTGACAGCGTCACGACGTAAAAAGGAAGGAAACAGAAATGCCCTTGAAATCCCAGTTGTTCATGGCGGGCGAGAGGCCCGTCAAGCCGTCTTATCCGGCATTCAAGCTGTAGGAGCAGTTCGCATGGAAGCCTCATACATGCTTCGCTACAAGAAGATTCCCCTGGCCGGCGGCGTTGGCGAGATGCCTGCCGTTGGCTTCGGCACGCTCATTCCCGACCCGGTCGTGACAAGGCTTGCGGTCGCGAAAGCGCTCTCGGTCGGCTTTCGTCATTTCGACTGCGCGGAGCGGTATCGCAACGAAGAGGCGATCGGGGATGCAATCGCCGAGGCGATCGCCGAAGGTACGGTCCGCCGCGAGGACTTGTTCATCACCACGAAGCTCTGGAACACCAACCATCGTCCCGAACGGGTAAAAGCCGCATTCGAGGCAAGCTGTCGCCGTCTGCAAGTCGATTACGTTGACTGCTACATCATCCATACCCCTTATGCATTTCGTCCGGGCGAGGAGATGGATCCAAGGGACGACAACGGCCATGTCCTCTACGATCGGGAGGTCACCTTGATCGAGACGTGGCGCGCATTGGAAGATCTCGTCGACAGTGGCCACTGTCGCTCGATTGGTCTGTCCGACATCTCACTGGACAAGCTTAAGGAAATCGTAGCCAATGCACGCATAAAGCCCGCCGCCATTCAGGTCGAAGCGCATCCTTATCTGCCCGAATGGGAACTGCTCGAATATTGCCAGGCGAATGGGATCGTATTGCTGGCATTCGCGGCTCTCGGCCACGCGATGGAACCTAATCTGCTTGAAGATCCTGTCATCACCGGGATTGCGCATCGCGTCAACAAGACGCCGGCCCAAGTGGCGCTTGCCTGGGCCGCACAGCGGGGCACGGCGTTCCTGACGACCTCGGTCAAGCCCCTGCGCATCGAGGAAAACTTCGCGATTTCGACCCTGTCGGAAAAGGATATGGAAAAGATCCATTTCGACATATCGACGAACGTTCGCTTCAATGGCGTAGTGGATACCGGCGTGCCTGGCTTCATACCCCGCGTCAAAGCGGAGCAGGCGGTAAAATAGGATCTGATCGTTCCGCCATAGAGTGTGTGGGGCGCAAGGTTAGCTGCCTCGCACACAACGTGGGAAGACGCCGCAGCTCGCGAGAGCCGGGTGTTGCGATTGAAATGTCTGGAGGCCTGGATGGAAAATCAGAATGTCAGAGTGGCGCTCGAACAGCATTGGGCCGCTTCGGACGCCGGTAATTTCGAGCGCGAGCACGAAATCTACCATGCGGATGCTTTGCTCAACTATCCGCAGTCCGGCGAGCGCATCAGCGGTCGTCGAAGCATCCAGGAAAGCCGTTTCGTACAGCCCAACCACAAGCAATTTGATGTTCGGCGGATCGTCGGGGACGGCAACCTCTGGGTCACCGAATTCCTACTGACCTATGACGGCAAGCCCACTTATGCCGTGAGCATCATGGAATTTCGTGATGGGCTGGTTGCGCACGAAACACAGTATTTTGCCGATCGGTTCGAGCCTGCGCCGTCTCGCGCGCATCTTGTTGACCGATGATGCCGCGATCCTTGTTGATTGGGCCTGCGCAATTGGGATACGCGTTGATCATGAGCTCGACATCAAACACCGCCTCTCCCAGAAAACGGACCTCCGTCGGTTCGCGGCGCAATCCCGAGGCGGAGGCCGCCGTTCTTGCGGCCGCGAGGGAGTTGATTTGGGAAAAGGGCTATTCTGGCTTTTCGGTCGATGAAGTGGCACGCCGGGCGGGCGCGGGGAAGACGACCATCTATCGCTGGTATCCGACCAAGGCGGATCTTTTCATCGCGATCTACACGAGCGAACGTTCGGTCTCGGTGCCGGTACCCGATACTGGGAACCTGATCGAAGACCTCGTGCAATACACGACCAGCCTCTGGAGGTTCTGGGCATCGCATCCGGCAGGCGCGGCGCTGCGCGGCCTGATCGCCGAAGCCCAGGGCGCGCCGGAGGCGTTGAGCGCGCTGCGCGACAGGTTTCTTCCAGACCGAACGGCGGACGTGAGGAAGATCATGACGGACGCCGCTAAACGCGGTGAACTGCGCGCGGAAGAGGTCGAGGACAAGGTCTCGCTCTGGGTCGGCTTTAGCTGGTTCAAACTCCTGGTGGCCGAACTGCACGAAGAAAAGGCCATCCGTTCGGTGATGATGCATATAGCCGACATTCCACGGATTGCTGGTCAACAATAGCGGCGGTTTAACTGCGAGCAGATAGCGGACGCTTCGATGATCGTGTTAACGGCCCGGCTCGATGCGTTCTCGCCGGGATCGACAAAGATCCACGTCGACATTGACCCTCATCGATCGGAAAGACAGTACTGGTCAAGGTCGGCATCTTCGGCGATGCACTATCCGTCTCGGAACATCTGATCGCCGCCTCGCGATCCGAGGATGAGAAAAGCCGGGAGGAACGGCTAGAGCCGTGGTGGCGCAGATCCTGGTGGGCAACCAAGGCATTTAGCTGATATCGTGGACCTTGGCTCTATCATCACGGCGGGACGCGTTGCACTGGTCTGAGAATGAGCGAGGATCGAGAGGATGGCTATGTTGTTGGAGATCGATGTCGGCGCGCCCGTCCCGGACGCTGGACTTGCAGACGTGCTCGCGCCCGGCCTTCAGGTCGTTTTTTGCGGTCTCAATCCGGGCCTCACCGCCCGTCGCGATGGCCATAATTTCTCCTCGCCGAGCAATCGCTTCTGGCGCCTCATGCATCTGGCGGGTTTCACGCCTCGGCTCTTGAGAGCGGACGAGGAGCGGGACCTGCTTGAATTCGGCTGTGGCATCACGGCTGCGGTAGCGCGTCCGACAAGGTCGGCAGCAGAACTTAGAACTGGCGACTATTTGGCCGCGGCCCCCGACCTAGAGGTAAAAATGCGCAGGTTTGGACCAGCCAACCTCGCCTTTCTCGGAAAAGCGGCGTTCTCGGCAATCAACGGCAGGAGCGACTGCGACTGGGGCAGGCAGAACGTGGTGTTTGAAGGAGCCAGAACGTGGGTTCTTCCCAATCCAAGCGGTCTCAACAGGGCGTTCAGTCTGGATCGCCTAGTCGGTTACTACAGGTGCCTGAAAGCGGAAATCTAGTTCGATGACTACGGCTCGAAATCGCCAAGGACTACGGACGTGAAGACCATCACCTTCAGTTGGTTTTGTAGATCGAAACAGCACTGCGAGACCATCATACTCCTGCAAGCCAGTTGCGCGGATCAACTGACGCCGTTTAATACCACCATCTTGTCGTCGGCCATCTCCTCCATCGTCCAAGGAATACCCCCGACACCATATCCCGACTGCCTGCGCCCGGCAAAAGGCATCCAGTCGGTTCGAAAGGCCGTGTGGTCGTTGACGAGCACTGCCGATGCATCGAGATGCCTTGCCGCCTTGAGCGCGACGGCTATATCGGTGGAAAAGACGCTCGCCTGGAATGCATAAGGCAGAGAGTTGGCTACACGGATCGCCTCGTCAATGTCGCTATAGCCATAGACACAGGTTAGAGGTCCGAAGACCTCAAGCCGCGACACCTTGGCGTCCGCCGGCGGATCGAGCAGGACGGAGGGCAGAAGCGTGGTCTCGGACAACCGTCCTCCCCCGAATTGCCTTGCTCCCGCATCGGTCGCTTCCTTGATCCAGCTTGCGACACGTTCCGTCTCGCGCGGCAGGATCAGCGGCCCGACTTCCGCCTCCTTCAACGTGGGATCACCGACACGGAGGCTTGCGACCTTGGCGGCGAGCGCGTCGGTGAAGTTGGATAGGATGTCATTGTGCACGAAGAGGCGCTGCACCGACACGCAGACCTGCCCCGCGTGATAATACCCGCCTTTGACGATCGTCCCGATGATTGCATCGACACTGGCGCTGCGATCGACGATAACAGGGGCTGCTCCACCATGTTCCAGCGCACATCTCGTGCCTGGCGGCAGCTTACTTTTCAGATACCAGCCGACCTTAGCCGAGCCGATGAAGCTCAGGAAGGCGACGCGCTGATCCGTAGCAAAGCTCTCGGCAAGCGCATTGTCCTCCGTGATGAAGGTCTGACACCAGCGCTCGTCCAGTCCCGCCTCCCAGAACAGCTTGACGATCTCGATGCAGGAAATCGGCGTGGTTGCCGCCGGCTTGACGATGACCGGGCAGCCGGCCGCCACTGCGGGCGCAATCTGGTGGATGATGAGATTAAGGGGGTGGTTGAACGCCGATATCGCCGCCACGACGCCGATCGGCTCCTTGGTGGTGAAGGCCCATCGGTTGGTACTGGCAACAGTCAGGCCCATCGGGATTTCCTTGCCGCCAAAACTGCGCAGCTCGTCTGCCGCGTTGACGAGACCATCGATCGCGCGCGTCACCTCGATGATCGCATCCGTCAGCGGCTTGCCACCTTCGCGGGCGATCATGATGGCAAAGCGGTCACGGTTCTCGGAGAGAAGCTCGGACACCCTTCTGAGGATAGCCATCCTGCGATGCGCCGGCAGCCAGGCGCTTCGATCGGCATAGGCTTTCGCGGCAACTTCGAGCTTATGCTCGAGAGCAGCGGCGTCATCGGCCGGTATTTCGGCAATGAGCGCGCGATCGAATGCCTGATAGACCTTCAGGTTAGGCATCATCTTGATCCTCCAGAATGGCGGGAAGCCGCTCGCGCAATTCCCTCACCAGCACACGTTCGTTTTCCGAATAATCGACAGGAACGTTCACCAGATGAACGCCACCGCCGGAAAAGGCATCTTCAAGCGCCTGCTTGAACTGGCTGATGTCGTCGACCCTCGTCCCCTTGGCTCCGTAGGATTGCGCATATTTCACGAAATCCGGGTTGCCGAACGTCATTCCAAAGTCCGGAAACTCGTCCACCGCCTGTTTCCAGCGGATCATGCCATAGGCATCATCCTCGATGACGAGGATGACGAGGTTCAGCTTCAGCCGGACGGCCGTTTCGATCTCCTGCGAATTCATCATGAAGCCGCCATCCCCGCAGACCGCCATGACACGCCGTTCCGGATAGAGCATCGAGGCGACCATGGCCGATGGGAGACCGGCGCCCATCGTTGCAAGGGCGTTGTCGAGCAGCAGTGTGTTCGCCATGCGCGTCCGATAGTTCCGTGCGAACCAGATCTTGTACATGCCGTTGTCAAGCGCCAGGATGCCATCATGCGGCATGACTTCCCGCATGTCATGGACCAGCCGCTGCGGCGTGAAGCGATCTTCCGTTGCCCGAACGGCGATGCGCTCGAGGATGCGCTCCCGCAGGTGAAGAAGGGCTTGCGCGTTCGGCAGCTTGCCTTCGAGGCGATCCGCCAACGCCTTCAACGATGGACCGATATCGCCGATGACTTCCGATTGCGGGAAATAGACCTGCTCGACCGTCGCCGGCTGATATCCGACATGGACGACGTTCGGACCACCCTTGCCCATGATAAAGGGCGGCTTCTCGATCGTATCATGGCCGATGGTAATGATGAGATCGGCCTGCTCGATCGCCTCATGGACATAGTCCCGCTCCGACAGTGCGGCGGTACCCATGTAGAGCTCGGTTCCGCCCGGGACCGTTCCCTTGCCCATCTGGGTCGTGAAAAAGGGGATGCCGGTGCGGATGACGAATTGCGCGATATCAGACGTCGACCGAGGACGCGAAGCGGCTGCCCCGAGCATGAGGAGCGGGCGTTTTGCCGCGGTAATGAGGACGGCCGCGCGATCGAGCGCCGCGTCACTTGCGATCGGCAGCTCCAGCTGATGCGGGGCGACCAGAGCGACCGGTGCGCATTCCTCGGCAGCGATATCCTCCGGGAGCTCAAGATGGACCGGTCCTGGCCGCTCCTCCTGTGCGATCCGGAATGCCTCCCTGACCATCGTCGGGATCATTTGCGGCGAAACGATCTGCCGGGCAAGTTTGGTGAGCGGCTTCATCGACGCCACCACGTCTACCACCTGGAACCGGGCCTGCCGGGACGAAAGCACCCCTTTCTGGCCGGTGATCATCACCATTGGCATGGCGCCGAGCAGCGCATATGCCGCGCCCGTCGAAAGGTTCAAGGCGCCCGGCCCGAGCGTCGTCAGGCAGACACCCGGTTTGCCGGTCAGGCGACCATAGGTCGCGGCCATGAACGCAGCCGCCTGCTCATGCCGTGTCAGCACCAGCTGAATGGACGATTTGCGGATGGACTCGACAACATCGAGATTTTCTTCGCCTGGAATACCGAAGATACGGTCGACACCCTCGTTTTCGAGTGCGGCCACCAGAAGATCGGAGCCTTTGGTCATGACGGATGCCTCGTTTGGTTATCAGGTCGATCCATGAGCGATTGAGATGAAGCGAGTGCAAACATAAGCGCCTTCCCGATCAGATCCAACGGTAGTTCGGTGCATATATCCCAGATTAGGTGTGCTTAATCGGCCTGCAGAGGATCGCCGGAAAGGAGACACCTTTCGGCCCAATTCGGGGTACCGCAAATATTCGCCTTGAATGGGATCGAACCGGCGACCCAGTATTTTCAAATCCGTTTGTCTGACCACAAGACGAGAACAGCTTTCGGTCACGTCACATTGGTCCGGGCAAATCGGGTTGAGGTACTTCAGACTTGGCAACCACGACCACTCGACCCGCTGCCCTCCACATATCTTATAAACTGGCTTCGCTCCTTGCCGCGATTTTACAGCAGAATAGGCCTCCCAGAGTTCCTCTGGTTGCGCGCCCATTTTGCCATTGCAATCGCAAGAATTTCGCCGGCTCTGCCAACAGAGAAAGGCGATGGCTTGAGAGCCACTGATGATGTCCCAGGGAGTGGTGTAGCTCGTTCGATTGTCGAGCTTTCCAGTCAAGGCCGGGAGCAGGTCAACTTGCGGCAGGCAAGTTGATGAGCGGATCATCACTCATTGTGGCGATCGTCTCAAGTGTCATGTAGCGCGAGCGCTGAACAGCCCACTCATCATTTTGCTCCAGCAGGAGAGCGCCGACGAGACGGACAATGGCTTCGTCGTTGGGAAAGGACGGCTGCTGCCTATCTGTGGCTTGAGCGATGCAGAGTCCTTGTCTGAGCCCAACCACGCCGCTTTCCGCGATTGGCCTGACCGCTTCAGGTCGCCTATGCGTATGTCGAGCCGCTGCCGTTGATAGGTGTCCCTGCCAAATTCTCCATGATGCTTGTCACAGTCGGCATTGCCTGTGGCAGAGCAATGAATCCGCTATAGATCTGAGGGCGGGGGATGCCACCTTTCCATCTCGGCAAAAGCATATGATTTAATCACGCAACCGGCATTTTCCACCGATCCGACGTCGTAAGGGGATTGGATATGGCGCTGACATATCTCTCGCTGATCTCGTCAGCTTTGGTGATTGGCGGCAGCATATTGCTCTCCTAGCAATTGATAACCCGTTTCCCAACTTCAATTGTTATCATCTGACCGCATGTCAAGCTTGGACTGCGGCCGCCCGAAAAGGGGGCCAGACGGTGAAACTCTCGAATAGATTTCGAACCAAAGACCAGTTGGCTCTGGCCGAGAATGTCGAGCACGAGCCCGTCCTGGTCGACAGCAGGCGAAAACCAATTCTTTCTGGCTGCTACGCCGATTGTAACGCGATTCAGGTTTCACCGATGACGAACTGCCTGCCAATTTGCCAGCTCACAGGTCATCGCCTCTGGTCGCGTCGAAGATGGGAGGTCCTTCCATCTCAAGCCGGACGCGGCCTCTGCCGACGCGGACGAGGCGTATGGGCGCCCGCTTCTCTTCGAGCCGGCGACGCAACAGCAGGAGCCGGGTTTCGAGATTGTCCTTGATCTCCGGCATCCGGGCGCCGGCCGCGAGCCGCATTTCCCGGTTCGTGAATTCGCTTCGGCCCTCGTTCAAGTGCCATTCGAGCATCAGGCGCAGCAGCGAGCCGGCAACACCCTTCACGATGTAGGTGCCGTCGACGAACACGCTGTCGTCGAAGCGGTGATGGACGACGCGGACTTCCCGCCCGGCGGCGGCAGGTTCGGGCAGCGTGGCCACCGGCCTCGGCTCGGCGGCCGCCGCTTCCCGTTCGCTGGCCCTGAGGGCGCTGGCGGCCTGACCCGCCAAGATTTCGAGAGCCGCCTCGTCCTCCTCGCGAAAAGCCAGCCGTTCCGTGCTCTCGATGAAAAGTACGCCTGTAGCGGCGCCGCGGGCGGTCATGGGAACGGCGATCTGGCTCATGGCCGTCGGCAGTTGCGGGAAGGCGACGGTGCGTGTGGTATTTTCAGCCCCTTCCGCATCCAGGCCAATCGCTTCGCCGAACCTGCGGACGCGGCTCATGTCGCTGACCTTGATCGTCTGGCCGCTTGTTGCCGCAGCACCGATCAATCCCTCGCTGCCGGCGACTTCGGATCCAAGGCCCGAGCGCCCGTAGCCGATGCTGCCAGTGGTGATTAGACAACCGCGATGGTTGTCGCGGATGAGCACGAGCGCATTGTCGTATCTGAGAACGCGCTGGACGCTGCCGAGCAGGCTGTCGATAATTTCGTCGGCTTCCTGCTGCTGCTCGATCACCCTGATCGCCTCCGAAAGGGCGGGGAGGCTGACGGGTGGACGGCCAGCCATGGCCAGCGCGCTTTCCACCGGCGAGAGGACCTTTTCGATCCCGTGTACCCGGAAAATATCGGCGCTCCTGAGCCGCATGACGTCCGACATGCCGACCTGCGCGCTGCTCGCCTTGAGCTGGCGGGCGATCTTGTCAAATAACGCGCCTGCATCGACGGAACGCACGAAGCCGATGTCGAGCAGGAACTGGTCGCCCGTCAAACCGTCGACAAGGATCAGCGTGACCTTGGGATTGGCGCGCACATTTGCTGCCGTCTTGGCAAAGAACTGGTTGGAAAGCGCGACATGCTCCTCATCGATCCGCACCACATGGGAGAGATAGGATATGTTCGGCATGCCATCGGCCGAGGCCGTGGCGATGATGGAGGGGATGACACCTTCGAAGCAGGCGGAAAGATCAGAAAGCCGCGGATTCATCGGGAGCTCGCACCAGATTGCTCGCCTGCCAGCATGCCGGCGAGCGGGCCGGGAGTCTGGACGTAGATTTCGCTGATTGCGAGCCGGGCGACCCGCGCCTCGCGCGCCGTCAGCCAAGGCGCGATGAGGCGCCGAGGCACACCGAGGGATTCGAGCTCTTCCGTCGCCGAGGCCATGAAGCGGTCGGCGCGATCGAGGTCGCGCCTTTCCGTGTCGCGCATCGTGGCGGTGCCCTTCAGCTGGAAGCTCACATAGTCCGAGGGGCTGACGAAGGTGGCGGCGATCCGCCCGGTCTGCTTGATGCAGGGCTCGAGTCGCGGCCACTGCCAAGCGGAAAAGACGACGTCGATCGTTTCGCGGTCTTCCAGGAGATGAAAGCCGACGCCGCGTCCCGCGGAGGGCCGGCGGCGATCGTCGGCCACCGCGATGATGCACATCAGCGGCCGATTGAAAAAGTCGAGGAGCCTGTCATCGAGCCTCACTGCCACCCCCTATTGCTGTTCCCCAGACTTCTTAGCAAACTTTTAGGATATTCGGCACGGCTTGCACATTCATTTAGGAACGCCGGATTTCGCGGCGCGCTATAGAAACGCCGTACCGGCTGGACGGCCTGAACAATCATCATCTGCCCGTCTTCGGCGGCCCCCGCGCCGCCCAGGGGAAAGACGTCGATACCACGCCTCGCATGTCGGGGCGAGACACGATTTCTGCGTCCTGCCGCAAGAGTGAAAGCATCGAGGATCGATGCGGTCCGAACCTGGAGAGAGAGATGAAAAAATTCACCGACGCGGCGGTTTCGCCGTCGGGACATGGGACGCAGGCGATGGCGTTCGGCAGGCATGTCATCCGCATGATGGCAGCCCATACGGGCGGCTCGCTCGGCATGTTCGAGGCTTTCGTGCCGGCCGGCGAAGGACCGCCGCTGCATGTGCACGAGCGCGAGGACGAGTTCTTCCGCGTCCTTGCCGGCCGCTTCGGCTTCTGGTGCGCCGGCGACTATGTCGAATTGACGGAAGGCGGTTGCATCGCGCTGCCACGCGGCGTGCCACACCGCTTTAGCAATGTCGGCAAGACGGAAGGCCACCTCATGGTCGTCGTCACGCCGGGCGGGTTCGAAAGCTTCTTTCCGATCGTCGAACTCTGCAGGCCCGAAACACACGAGCAAATCGCCTCGGTCGCCAGGGACTTCGGCCTGATCTTTCCACCCGACAACGACCGCAAGGTCGCCTGACCCACCCGAACACACCACGGAACCTGAACACCGATCCATCGAAAGGAGACTGAAGGATGACACACGCGCCTTCGAACACAGACGAAATGACCCTGACGGCAGCGCAGCTCGACGCCTATCTCGCCCGGATCAGGATGGAGCGACCGGCTCACCTCGACATCCGCAGCCTGTCACAGCTGCATCGCGCCCATCTCAGGACCTTCACCTGGGAAGCGCTGGATGCCTTCATGGGATGGCCCTCCGCGATGACCCCGACCGCGGCCTTCGCCAAAATGGTCGAAGGCCGGCGCGGCGGTTGGTGCTACGAGATGAACGGCCTCTTCGGCGCCGCGCTTACCGCGCTCGGCTTCCGCGTGACCCGCCTTTGCGGCGGCGTCGATCGGGAGAAGCTCGGTGACATCGCCATTGGCAATCACCTCACCCTGCGCATCGATCTCGACCGTCCCTATCTCGCTGAAGTCGGCGTCGCGGACGCTATCGTCGAGCCGGTGCCGCTGGCCGTCGGGCCGATCAGCCAGCGTGGTTTCGACTTCTCGATCATGCCGGCCGACGGCGGATGGCTGCGTTTCAATAACCATGTGCGCGGCATTGCAAAAAGCTTCGACTTCCGGCTCGACCACAGCGACGAGGTGGCGATGGCCACGACGCATGGCTGGCTGATGCAGGATCCGGGCTCGCCGTTCACCAATGCGCTCGCGGTTCTGCGGCACACGGTGGACGGTTATGTCGCCCTGCAGAACGACTGCCTGCGCCGCGTGACCGCAAAAAGCCTCACCGAGCAGCGCATCACGAGCGCTGACCATCTCGCCGACACGTTCGAGACCGTGTTCGACCTCGACATTCCCCGGCACAGCCGCGTCTGGGAGCGCCTTCAGGCTATCAGCCGCGACAAGGCCGCCTGAACCGGCACCATCACGTCAAAGTCAAGGAACCACCCATGCTTCGCATTCCTGTATTCTCACTCGTTATTGCCTTGAGCACGACCTTCGCCCTTGCCGCCGCCGGCGACCCGGCGCCCGGCGGCGCCTACAAGACTGATCCCTCGCATTCTAGCTTCAACTGGTCGTTCAACCATTCCGGCCTTTCAAATTACACCGCGCGTTTCACCAAAGTCGACGCTCGGCTGGAGTGGAAGCCGGAAAAGCCGGAAACCTCCACGCTCTCGGTCACGATCGATCCGCTTTCGGTCCGCACCGACTATCCCTGGCCGGAAAAGGTGAACTTCGATGCTGAGATCGGCGGCGAGGAGACGTTCCTGGCCGCCAAGCCGATTACCTTCATTTCCAAGACGATCCGCGTAACGGGCGAGAATACCGGCGCCGTCGAAGGCCTCCTGACCCTGCGCGGCGAGACGCACCCGGCGACGCTCAACGTCACCTTTAACGGTTCGATGGCCGAGCACCCGATGATGGGCGTCCCGAAGATCGGCTTCTCGGCGACCGGCAGGATCCGCCGCAGCGAATGGGGACTGGATTTCGCAATCCCCGAGCTCGGTGACTTGGTCACCTTTGCCATAGAAACGCAGATGGTGCCCGCCGATTACTCATTCCAGTGAGAAACGAAATGAGATGCAGGTCCGGCCGGACCTGCATCTCAATCACTGCAGCAGGGTCTCATGGCTCAGTCGCCACGTCAACGAAACTAATGAGCTTGGCAAATGTTGTGAAGCTGATTTGTGGGAACGTCGGAACGTCGGAGGGTGCTCGGCGCCGACTCATGATGGCGCATCAAGGCTCTTCAACCGCTGTTCACGGGATGTGAAGTATTGGACTCCCGAAACTGTTCCCCGCCTGGCCACGTTCGATATCAGTGGCGTGAAGTGGAACCTTGAGTCATGGGCAAAGAGAAAGCAATAGTGGAAGGCGCCTCTGCAATGATCCTTAAGCGGAAATACTGGCACCAGATGAAGGGCGATAAGGTAAGGCGCCGGCTGGCGTCTCCTATGTCATCGCCCGATCGTGCGGGCCGCGGCTTCAGCAGTCCACTTCCTCCGGCCAAACTGGGACCACCGCCAACCGTGTCGATTTTCGCCATCGAGAGCACGCGCGCTACTGCAACCAATCGAGATATTGGTGTATCGAGATCGTTGCTTGACCGTCGTTACCCCCATGAAAGTCGCGCGTCATGTCCGGGAGGCGGCAAATGCCTTGGAGGCGGTCCGGGCCACGGAATTCCTGGCACGGAATGAGCTGGATGCGAGGGATCGGAATCCGGCTGCCGTTCACTGAATGCTTGCTTTGACATCTTTTGGAATCAAAAAGCCCGCCGTGTTGGCGGGCTTGGGAAGATTTGGTTGCGGGGGCACGCAACCAACGATTCCTGCGATTGGTTGAGCGAGAAATACCGAAGCTGGCACGCATCACAGGACCGATGCACACGGTGAAGCCAGACGGTGGTCCACCAATGATGGCTTCACAGTGAAGCTCCCTCTGCCTTCAACGATCTAGGCGTGATCACACCGATACCAACAGCGGGGTGATGTCGCCGCTCGCATCGCCTGCACGAAGCGTGACGACAAGCTCGAATTCACCCCCTCGCGATCAAGAGAACATATTGGCTAAAGAGCTCTGACATGCGGCAGAGCGTAGTGACCTGGGCGTTCCCAATAGTCTGGCTTGTCAAATCACGATCGAGACGTGCAACGACATCAAGCTTAGAGCTTGGATCGATGACCACAAAGCCGGCGATGAATCGATCCGACGCGAGATCTGTGATATCAGCCTCGCCTGGTCTGACAGATGCTGGAGCCGCAATGTTCAGTCGAAAAACTCACCTTATATTCGCAGCGTGCCTGGCATCTCTTTTCTTTTCGCCATCATTTGCAACGGAAAGAATTTCGTGGAACTCGCTGAGACCGATGGACCAGCGGGGCGCGCTCCTGCCTCCAAGTGAAAGCGTGCCTGACGAAGTGGTCGCCAAGAGCCTCACTTGGCCCATTAACGGGCCCGCGGTGGAGTTGACAGGGTTTCTCCTGCCGATCGACCAGGAAGGAGAGCTTGTCTACGAATTCATGCTCGTCCCGTGGGCGGGAGCTTGCAGTCACGGTGCCGCTCCGCCACCAAACCAGATGGTTCATGTGTTCCCGGCTCAGCCATACCGAATTTCGCGAATATATGAACCGATCGTCGTGAGCGGTCGACTGAAGCCCGGGATCGACCAGGCCCAGCTTTTCATCATGGATGGCAGACGGGTCCTTACCTACGGATACAGCATGACGAAGGCCGATGTCGTTGCCGCGAATAAACTCGACGATCCCGATCTCCGCGCAATCCCTCCCGGAAATTTCCTGTCGAAATAGGGCGCAAGAAGCGAGACATGATCGCACGCGCGAACGAACCAACGCCTTGGCGAGGTATCTCAAGCTACAGTCCTCCACCTCGAGACATCGGCACATGCCTCGAACCGCATGAGCGGCAACGGCAGCGCTGGCGCGCAGAGATCTGCTTCGAGCGATCGCAGCGGCCGATCAGGGAGCTTCCAGACGAAGCACCTGATCGCTGACGGCGGTCAGCAGCGCTTCGTCATGGCTGACGACCATGATCGCCACGTCCCGTTCCCGTGCGACCTTCACCATCAGCTGCATCGTTTCCGCCTGCGTTACCGGATCGAGGCGCGAGGTCGGCTCGTCGGCGAAGAGGAAGACCGGATCGAGGAGCAGCGCACGCAGCAGGGCGATCCGCTGAAGTTCGCCGCCGGAAATCTCACTGGGCAGCCTGTTCAGGAGGTCGGATGACAGCTTGAGGTTCTCGAGAGATGATGCGATGCGGGCACGATCGATTCCGTGAAGCCGCACAAGGTCTTCTAGTCCCTGAGCCAATGTGATCCGGGCCGGAAAAGCAGCCGGCGGGTCCTGCCACAGCTTCTGGTAGCCCAGGCGCCGGATGGATGGGTCTCGCCAGAGCGTGCCTTGATGCGGCAGCAGACCAAGAATTGCATTGCCCAGGCTCGACTTGCCGCAACCCGAGGGACCGAAGATGCCAAGCACCTTCCCCGGCGATAGCGTGAAGTTCACCGGCGCGAAAAGTTGCCTTCCGCCTCGTGCGACCTGAAGACCTTCGGCCCGGATCAACGGTGGCATTTCCGCCGCCGGAGTGCGTCGAGCCCAGCGTCCGGGATCGGAGGCGACCAAAGCCCGGGTATAGGGATGTTCGGGAATGGTCAGCACGCGTCCGGCCGGACCACGCTCAATCACCTCCCCGCCCTTCATGACGAGAATCTCGCCGCCGAGACCCGCCGCAAGGGCAAGGTCATGGGTGATGGTCAGGAGGCCGCCTCCTCCTTCAAGGCCACGACGCAGGAGCGCGAGTACATCGTCACGACGACCGGCATCAAGACCCTTGGTCGGTTCGTCGGCGACGGTGACGGTCGCCCCGCCCGCCCGCGCAGCGGCGAAGGCCAGACGCTGCGCCATGCCGCCGGAAAGCTGCCAGGGATATTTGGAGCCTGACCCGTCCAGACCCAGCGCCGCCAGGTCCGCATTGGCGCGGTCATCCGGGCGTTGATCACTCCGGAAGAATTCGTAGACTTCAGCGACCTGGCGTTTTGCGGGCATGAGCGGATCAAGGGCGAGCCAGGGCTCCTGCGGCAGAACCGCGACGCGGCGACCCCAGAGCGCGCGGCTGGCCCGGGACCGGCCCGGCTTCAGCCGCTCGTTTCCGACGATGATGCTGCCGGCCGCCTCAAGTCCCTTCGGCAATGTGCCGATGATCGCCTGCGCAAGCAGGCTCTTGCCCGAGCCGCTTTCGCCCAGGACGGTGACCGCTCTCCCCGCCGGCAGGCTGAGCGAGACCGGATTGACCAAGGCCTCCTTACCTGCATGTACCGTGATGTTTTCGGCGATCAACAAGGTCATCGGCGGCCTCCCGCAATGAGGTTGAGCGACAGGAGCAGGATGAAGCAGGCGAGCACCGGCTGGATGAGCGCCACGGGCGCTTCCCGCCAGCTTGGCAGAAGCTCGACCATCATCAGGCCAAGTTCAGGTGTCGGCGCGCGCATGCCGACGCTGACGAACCCAAGTGCCGCAATGGCGGCAATAGCGTTGGCGACGCCGAATGCCGCTGCCGTGCGCAGCATCGGCCCGATTTCCGGCCACAGAATGCGACGAAACACCCAAAGCGGGCCGAAGCCCTGCAGCGTCGCTGCCTCGACCGCCGGGCTCGCCAGGTGGCTGCGGGCCGCACTGCGTGTCAGCCGGAAGAATTCGATCCATTGCACGGCAGCGATGCCCGCCCAGAAGGCGAGCGGGGTAGACGGCAGGATGACGCCCATCATCAGCACCATCAGCAGGGCCGGCAGCGCCAGGAAGGAGTCCGCCAGCAGCGACAGCCCCCGGTCAATGAGACCACCTCGCCAGCTGGCCAGGGCACCGAGAGCGACGCCAATCACGGCGGCCGTCGCCGTCGCGGAAATGGCAATGACCAGAGAAAGGCGCAAGGCGTAAGCCAGGCGCGAATACATCGACCGGCCCAGATGATCGTATCCGAATGGAGCACCGGCATCCGGGCCTGCCAGCGCCTTCAGGAGCGCCTGCTTGAAGGGACCCACGGTGTCGAAGAGCGGCCCAATCAGGGCGTAGGCCAGTATGGCCACAAGCAGCACCCATCCCATGCGATAGCTTGACATCGTCACGCGCGCACCTCACGCGGATCGATCCGCCGCGCGACCAGATCGATGACGGCGTTTATGACAACGAAGGTCAGGCCCATCACAAGCGCCGTGCCCTGCACCATCGGGACATCGCGGTGGAACACGGCGTGAATGAGCGCGTGACCGATGCCTGGCCAGCCAAAGATCGTTTCGACTACCACCACGCCTTCGGCCAGAAGCACGAACTGAAGGCCGAGATAGGTGATCACCGGAGCACCGATATTGCGCAGGCCGTGGCGAAGGAGAACCTGGATCTCGCTCAACCCTTTCGTGCGCGCGAAGGCGTAGTGGGGACTTGCTTCAACGGCGGCCATTGCATCGCGGGTGATGCGTGCCGAGGCAGCCGCGAGACCGAGCGCCAGCGTCCCGGCCGGCAGGAAAAAGTGGCTTGCCTGGCCATAACCGGCCGATGGTAGCAGACGAAACTGCACCGCAAAGATCACGATCAGAACCAAGCCCAGCAGGAACTGCGGCACAGCCCTGAATGCTGCCGCGATTACGAGCAGCGCCCCATCGAAGCGGCCGCCGGCATTGAGTCCAGCGTAGATTCCGAGCGGCGGGCCGATCAAGAGCGATAGTGCCAGCGCCATTGCCGCCAGTTCAAGGCTTGCACCCAGCTGATGGACAATCTCCCCCCAGACGCTTTGTCCTGAGACCAGCGATTTCCCCAGGTCGAATTGTGCCAGGTCGGACATCCAGCGCAGGAACTGGGCCAGCGGATCGGCGCCCAGTCCCAACTCTACACGAACCGCCTGGGCAAGTTCGGCCGAGGCCAGATCGTAGCCGTAGCGGGCGGCGGCGATGCGATAGGCCATGTCTCCCGGCATTGCCTGCATCATCAGGAACGACATCACGCCGACCACCAGAGCTACGCCTGCCGCCTGCAGCAGGCGGAAGGCTATGATACGCAATGCCGCCGTCACTTGATGAACTCGGCCGACTTCAGCCCGAGCGTACGCTCGTAGGGATCGATCACAATGCCCTTCACCTTCTTGGAAATGGCCGCAGTCTGCTGATACCAGGCGATCGGAATGACGGGCATTTCGGCATGAAGGACACCGGCAAGAGCGGCGCGTTCGGCCGGGGTCCCGCCGTTGGCCGCCATCTTTTGGACGGCAGCCGTGAAATCGGCATTCTGCCAGCCCATCGCACCCCAATCACCGGTCGGCGCGTAGTCCTGCATCAGCGTTCCGATCGGATCAGGCACCAGCGCGAAGTTGCGGGCAAACAGCGCCATCTGAAGAGTTCCTGCGGCGTGCTTGGCGGGGACTTCGGATGAGTTGGTGGAGTTGATGGTGACGGCGATACCGACGTCGCGCAAAAGCTGTTCCAGCACAGCGGCCGTCAGGGGCAGTTCTGGCCGGTCCGGATAAGTCAGCAACTCGACCTCAAATCGCTGGCCGTCCTTTTGCAGCACTCCGTCGGCTCCTGGGGTCCAGCCCGCTTCGGCAAAGGCAGCCTTGGCGGCTTCTGCATCATATGCGAGAGGAGCAAGCGCAGCGTCGTGCCAATCCGCCATGGCCGGGGGAAACATCTGCGTTGCCGCCGCCGGGTAGCGGAGAACTGCCTGCGCCAATCCAGCGCGGTCGATAGCCAGCGACAATGCCCTGCGCTCTTCGATCGTGTCGAAGAAAGGTGAGGCAAGATTGATCTTCAACAGCAACAGGCGCGGCAGAGAGACGGATTCCACATTCACGGACTCCACGGCCTTGAGTCTCGAGACGGAGGCCGGATCGAGGTTGACCACCACTTCCGCATCCCCCGCTTCCGCCATCAGCGCGCGCGTCTCGGACCGACTGATGCCGCTATAACGCACAGCCAGCAATTTTGGCGCACCACCCCAATAGGCTTCAAACCGTTCTGCCTCCAGCGTCATCGGCGGCTCGAGCTTGGTTGCCTTGAAAGCGCCCGTGCCGATCAAAGCCGTCACCGTACCGTCGGCGGCATAGGACGCGGGTGCAAGGATGCCGGTGCGGTATTCGGCGAGGAAGGCGGGCAGCGCCGCGAAGGGCTTGGACAGCGCGATGACGACCTCTTCCCCCTCGGCAGCGATGGAGGCGATCGGCGCTTTCGTCAGGCCCCCCTCCTTCTTGGAAGACCAGTTCAGCGCGTTGGCCGCGGCTTCCGCGGTCAGCGGACTGCCGTCATGGAACGTCACGCCCGATCGAATGTGAAAGCGCCAAGCCAGATTGTCCGCGCTGACCTTCCAACCATCCGAAAGGCCGGGCAGAAGCTGTCCCGAAGCGTCGGCACTCACAAGCGTCTCGACCACATCCATCTTGAGGTAGATGTCGCCTGAGAGCACTGGATCGGCCGACTTGATCTCGAACGGCGCGGCCACGTTCAGGACCGTGTCATCCGCAAAGGCGGCCATGGGGATGAGGGTGGCAAGCAGGGCGACAAGTGGAAGGCGCAGCACAGTCGATCTCCGTTATGTTATAGCATGACGCTCCTCTAGCGGCGTTGTCACTCGTATTCAAGATGCTCCTGCGGAAAAATGTTGCACCCACTATTGCCCCAACATGCAGCGCGCTGCCCGCTCGTCGACGTCCCGTCATACGTTCTATTTTCTGACGGATCGTGCCGCTACCGGCGGTCTGACCGTCATTTCCTTGCTGTCGCGATAAGGCGGATGACGAGACACAACACGATCAGTCATACTGCGCTTCGCGAGAGCCACGGGGTGCAGGCTTCAGCAATATCCTGCTCGGTCACGTCGACCATGGCCTTGTGTACCGAAATCTGTCGGGTCGAACGCCCGGCACTCATGATGACAATGACCGTTTCCTTCGGTGGGCAACCGGGAACGGAACAAGCGAGCTCGTTGACGAAGACAGCATCGGCATCGCCAAGGCGGAAGGCATCGCGGGACCATTGCTTGATGGCACGTGCCGCGCCAACGATCGCCGGTGTTTGGCGCGCGAGCGGATTGGTGAAACCAGACTTCATATGACTCTCCGTTTTCGCGTCTTTGAAGTAGACACCAAGTAGGCGAAAAGCTCCTGGATTTGCTGGCTGCGCAGTTCGTGGCCGATCAACACGAGTTTCGTCGCTCTTGGTTCTCCGGGCCACGCATCGAGGCGCTGTATCGGATAGAGCCTGTGCTGGACTGCGTGGACGATAGCGGGGCGAGAAGGGTCATCCGCCAATGCCACGATTCCCTTCAATCTGAGCAGGCCCGATTGGATGTTGCTGACGATCAGGTCGAGGAACATTTGCAGCTTGTGCGGGTCGAGCGGCTGCTCTTGGGTGAGCGCCACGGCCTTGATCCCGTCACCATGACGGTTGGGGTCATGGTCATGCACCCGGTGTCTGGAAAGTCCTTCCATGGCGAGCCATCCCACCACATCGTCGGTCTTGCCCAGCGTCGAATACCGTCCCGCTTCCAGAATGATCTCTGCAGGTCGGAAGTCGGGATCATGCCTGTCGTGAAAGCGGGCAGCTGGATTGAGCCATTGCAGGTCCGAGAAGGCGGGGCCGGCCAGATCGGTCTTTGTCGCGACAACATGATCGGCGAAGGCGAGCTGTTTCCATCCTTCGACATGGCGATCAAGCATCTCCCGACCGTCAAGTGCATCCAATGTGGTGAAAACCTTGGAAAGATGAAAATGACGGCCGACGACATGGTCGCGCAATCCTATCGCAGGTGCGCCACCGGCTACGAGGCTATTGATGATCGGTGCCGGATCAGCGAGACCTGTCGTCTCGATCAGGACACGCGAGAACGGCGCAATCTCTCCCAAACGCCGCGCCTCGTGAAGCTCGAAGAGCGAGGCTCGCACGTCGCTTGTCGCCGTACAGCAGATGCACCCAGTCGTGGTCCGAAAATAGCGCTCGCTCCCGACCTTCACCAGCGCATGGTCGATGGGAACGGAGCCGAACTCGTTGACGATCACGGCGCTGTCCGCCATCGCTGGATCAGCAAGCAATTCGTTGAGCAGCGTCGTCTTGCCGGAGCCGAGAAAGCCCGTCAGCAGCACGACAGGCACCGAGTCGTAAAGTGCCATGATCTCCTGCTCGCCTCGATCTGCTATGCCGCGCCGTTTGAAGATGCCGAAAGGCATGTCACCTCTCCCCTGCCTGGCCGGCACATGAATGGTGGCGGGCGTTGACCCGCCACCCTGTGCATTCAGCTCCCGAGAATGGCTGCCTTCATCGTCTTCACATTATGATGGAACATGTCGATATAGGTCGACGCCGGGCCGTCGGGACCGGAGAGCGCATCGGAAAACAGCGTTCCGCCGACCTTGAGGCCGGTCTCGCTCGCGACTTGTTCCATGAGACGCGGATTGGTGATGTTCTCGACGAACACCGCCGACGCCTTGTCTTCCCGCACCTGGTCGATGATCTTGGCCACGTCGGCGGCCGAAGCTTCGGCTTCGGTCGAGACGCCCTGGGGAGCAAGGAACTTCAGGCCATATTCATGCGCGAAATAGCCGAAGGCGTCGTGCGAGGTGATAATCGTGCGCTTGGCCTCGGGGATCGAGGCGATCTCGTCGCGCACTTCCTTGTCCAGTGCCTTGAGTTTGGCCAGATAGGTATCCGCGTTGGCCGTGAAAGTCGAGCAATCGGCCTTGTCCGCGGCGCATAGGGCTTCCGCGATGTTCTTCACATAGATTTCGCCATTGGCGACCGACTGCCAGGCATGCGGGTCAAACTCGCCGTGATGATGATGTCCTTCTTCCTCCGCATCGTGGCCGGCTTTGGCGTGGGTCCCGTCCGCATGTTCATGCTCTTCTTCCTCGCCCTTGAGCGGTGAGACGCCCTTGCTGACTTCGATGACCGGAGCCTTGGTGCCGCTGGTCTCGATCAGTCGCGACATGAAGCCTTCGAGGCCGAGACCATTGACGAGCACGACATTGGCGCTTTCCAGCGAGGCGGCATCGGCCGGGCTGGGCTCATAGGTATGCGCGTCGCCGTCGACGGGAACGAGCGTCTTGATCTCGATCTTGCCGCCTCCAACGTTCCTGGCGAGGTCCGCGATGATAGAGAAGCTGGCGACGACCTTCAGTTCCGCGGCAGATGCCGAGGAGGCGATGCCGCCAAGCACGATGGCACTGGCATAGCTGGCGAGGCGTAGGGTCCTGAACATGGGAAGCTCCTTCTGTTGATCAGGCTGTCTTGTGGCGGCGTGACTGGAGGAGGCCCATCAGCACCCCCCTTCGGCCGGCCAAAGCTGAGATGAGGTAGAAAGCGCCGGCGACGAAGATGATCGCGGGGCCCGATGGCATGGATGCATGATAGGACAACAGCAACCCGCCGACGGATGACGCGACGGCGATCGTCGCCGCAATCAGACAGAGGCTGCGGACGTCGTTGGACCAGAAGCGGGAGGCGACTGCGGGCAGCATCATCAGCCCCACCGAGAGCAGCGTGCCCAGCGCCTGGAAACCGCCGACCAAGTTGAGCACGACAAGCATCAGAAAGACGAAATGAACAGGGCCGCCGATTCGGCTGACCGATCGCAGGAAAAGCGGGTCGAGGCACTCGGCGATCAGCGCCCGCCAGAACACAAGCAAAGCGATCAGCGACACGCCAGAGATGGTTCCGATCACCGAGAGCGCCTCGTTGTTTAGGGCGAGAACGGAGCCGAAGAGCACATGCATCAGATCGACGCTCGAGCCATGCCAGGAGACGATGAGAACGCCGACCGCGAGCGAGATGAGATAGAAGGCCGCCATGGATGCGTCCTCCCGCTGCACGGTGATGCGCGACACGATGCCGGAACCGATGGCGACCAGCATGCCGACGGCGAGACCACCGAGCGTCATCGGCAGGATGTCGAGACCAAAAATAAGAAAACCGATCGCCGCCCCCGGAAGGATGGCATGCGACATGGCATCGCCCGTCAGACTCATGCGGCGCAGCATCAGGAAGACGCCGACCGGCGCGCAACTGATCGACAGGACGATCGACCCGAGCAGAGCCCGTTGCATGAAGCCATATTGCACGAAGGGGAATATCAGCCAGTCATACATGGGCGGTCGTCCTGTGGCTGTGCGCCGTGTCGTCATGGCCTTGCGAGTGGACTTGTGACTCGGTGTCATCCTCGCACCAGCCCGCGTTGTCGTCCCAGGCTTCCTGGAAGATTCGCGCCCGGGAGAGGTTATGCTCCGTCAGCACCTCCGATGTCGGACCCCAGGCCACGGGCTTGCGCGCCATCAGTAAGGTCTCAGGGAAATGGGACCTAACCAGCGCATGGTCATGCAACACGCAAAGTACGGTCCGGCCCTCGGAGACCCACGCCTCGATGACGTCCATAAGATGGCGAATCGTCGGCTCGTCCACGGCATTGAAGGGTTCGTCGAGCAATATGAGATCGGCGTCCTGCAACATGGTCCGGGCAAACAGCGCCCGCTGCATCTGCCCGCCCGAGAGACTGTCGAGGGGACGATTTTCGAAGCCGTGCAGCCCCACCTCGGCGAGACAATTAGACAGGTCGTCCCTGTCGCCTCGCGTCAGACGACCGAAGAGACCGCGCTTCTGCCAGAAGCCAAGTGACACGAGGTCTATGACCCGGGCCGGAAAGAAACGGTCGATTTCGGAATGCTGCGGCAAGTAGCCGAGACGGTCGAAATGCAGTTCGCACGTGCCGCTGATCGGCTTCAGGATTCCCGCGATGCCCTTCATCAGCGTCGACTTGCCGGACCCGTTGGCCCCGACGACGGCAGTCAGCGAACCGCGCGCGACGCTGCCGTTCAAGTGGTGGACGGCGGCATGAGAGCCATAGCCCAAAGTGAGGTTTTTGAAGTCGAGGCGGTTGGCGTTCATTTTCGGCACCGGGGATTGACAACTGCGTCTTATGTAATGTTATTACGTTCGTCAAGGGGACGTTATACCGTAACAATCCATCCGCCAACCACCCGCGACCAAATAACGCGCTGGAAAGGACGATCCCGATGTCAGTGGAAGCCGTCGCAAAGCTAGACCCCACCCCCGTCACTGTTCTTACGGGCTATCTGGGTGCGGGAAAGTGAACCGCATCCTGTCCGAGCCGCACGGACGAAAGTACGCCGTCATCGTCAACGAGTTCGGCGAGGTCGGCATCGACAACGACCTGATCGTTGACGCCGACGAGGAAGTCTTCGAGATGAACAACGGCTGCATCTGCTGCACCGTTCGTGGCGACCTCATCCGCATCATCGAGGGACTGATGCGCCGTCGCGGCCGTTTCGACGGCATCCTGATCGAGACAACGGGCCTCGCCGATCCCGCACCGATCGCCCAGACCTTCCTCGTCGATGAGGACGTGAGAGCCAAGACCCGGCTCGATTCAATCATCACCGTCGTCGATGCCAAGCACTTTTTGGGTGAGATCGACAAGGCACACGAGGCGCAGGAACAGCTTGCCTTCGCCGATACCGTCATCCTCAACAAGATCGACCTCGTGTCCCCAGATGAGATCAAGGCCGTCGAGGAACGCATCCGCAGGCTCAATCCATTCGCGGCGCTCATCCATGCCAACCGTTGCGACGTCGATATCGCTGCCTTGCTGGACCGCAGGGCCTTCGACCTCGATCGCCTCCTCGAGGTGGAACCCGATTTTCTCGATGAAGTCCACGAGCACGAGCACGACGATCATGTGACCAGCATTTCGCTCGTGGAACATGCGCCGCTCGATCCGCAGAAATTCTTCCGCTGGATCGAATATATCGTGCAGGCTTACGGCACCGACATCCTGCGTATGAAAGGGATCATGTCGTTCGGCGATGACGACGACCGCTACGTTGTTCAGTCCGTCCATATGCTGATGGAGGGCGATCATCAGCGCCCCTGGAAGCCGGACGAGCGACGTGTTTCCCGGCTCGTCTTCATAGGCCGCGACCTGCCTC
This sequence comes from Rhizobium sp. BK060, assembly GCF_014193145.1. Classification (NCBI taxonomy): domain Bacteria; kingdom Pseudomonadati; phylum Pseudomonadota; class Alphaproteobacteria; order Hyphomicrobiales; family Rhizobiaceae; genus Rhizobium; species Rhizobium sp. BK060. The sequence goes on along the minus strand of NZ_JACHYW010000041.1, from coordinate 5,399 downwards.
GGGACATCATTTCCGATGGATTTGGCAAGTGCCGCGCGACGCGTGTCGCTGCTGAATAAGCGAGCTCACGAGGGGGATCGGAGGTCCGCCGCTTGCTCCGATCAGCTGATTTTACCTCTAAGAGTCCGAGCCACATCATGCCTCAAGACGCTGCCACCGAACATAGGAAACTGACCCGAAACCAGGGCCTCGTCCTGTCTGTCCTCGAGGGAGCTGGGCAGCCACTCAGTGCCTATGGTATCCTTGACCGGCTGCGCGGCGAGGGCCTGAAGGCACCGCTTCAGGTCTACCGCGCACTCGACAAGCTCGTCGAGGTAGGCCGAGTTCATCGTCTCGAAAGCATGAACGCCTTCGTCGTCTGCTGCCACTCGAACCACGGGCACATCCATTCCCGGTTCACGGCCTTCGAAATCTGCGACGCTTGCGGCAAAGCCTCCGAATTTCACGATGAAGCTATGGAAGACGCGTTGATGCAGCACGCCCGCAACGGCCGCTTCAAGATCAGGACGACAGCCATCGAAGTCAGGGGCATCTGTCGCGAGTGCCGCTAGCCGCTGTCCATTTCAATGACCTATCCCAAGGAGATTACAACCATGCGGGACAAACTCCCCGTTACCGTGCTTTCAGGCTTTCTCGAGGCCGGAAAGACCACCCTTCTCAATCACATACTTGCAAATCGCGAAGGCCTCCGTGTAGCACTCATCGTCAACGACATGAGCGAGATCAATATCGATGCCGCGCTCGTTCGGGACGGCGGTGCCAACCTGTCGCGGACGCAGGAGCAACTGGTCGAGATGACCAACGGCTGCATCTGTTGCACCCTGCGCGACGACCTGCTCAAGGAAGTGCGGGCACTCGCCGATCAGGGACGATTCGACTATCTCCTCATCGAATCGGCAGGCATTGCCGAGCCGCTGCCGGTCGCCGCCACCTTCGATTTCCGTGACGAGAACGGAATGAGCCTGTCCGACGTCGCCCGGCTCGACACTATGGTGACGGTGGTCGACGCCGCCAATCTGCTCAAGGACTACAGTTCCTCGGATTTCCTCTCCGATCGGGGTGAAACCGCCGGCGAAGGCGACGTCCGCACCATCGTCGACCTCCTCGTCGAGCAGATCGAGTTTGCCGATGTCGTCGTGCTCAACAAGGTCAGCCTCGCCTCGTCGGCCGAGCTTGATGCGGCGCGCAAGATCGTCGTCGCACTCAATCCCGATGCCACGATACTGGAGGCGGACTTCGGCTGTGTCGAGCTCCGTGACGTGCTTGGGACCGGCCGGTTCGATTTCGACCGGGCGGCCCAGCATCCGCTCTGGTACAAGGAATTGCACGGTTTCAAGGACCACGTGCCAGAGACCGAAGAATACGGCATTCGCTCCTTCGTCTACCGTGGCCCGGCGTGGTTCGCACCACGGGTTTCTTCTGGCTGGCGACGCGGCCCAATTTTGTCGGCGAGATCAGTCAGACCGGCGCGCAGGTTCGCACAGGCAAGGCCGGTCTCTGGGCGGCATCGGCATGGCGACGCTCGATGCGATGCGGCAAGCATCGCAGCCATTATCGACATGTTTGCCCGGCTTGCCATCTTCTTCAGGAATACAAAGCGACGCCACCGAGCCATCTGGAAGGACGTATGTCGCCAAATTGTCCGTTGGGGCAGCGACCACAGGGCGATGAGAAAATCCGAGAACAACGAGCAGCATCGCGCAGAATATGCGCGACGCGACGCCAAACGTTTTCCCGTGCTTGCTCATGTGCCGATTCGAACCGAATTGGCTGGATTGACAACCTCGTCCGCGGAGAATGACAATGCGGCAAAATGGTGACGCCTATTCACGCTTCGGTACGCTATTGATAGCGAAAGCAGCAGATTTTCCGCATTGCAATTGGCTGCGGGTGTCAGCCAACCCGATTTGCACCTGCGACACTAAGCCGTTGATTTTATTGGCGGTAGAATCGCGGCGCCGATTTTGGCGCAAGACAAAGAACCAGGTAACCTATTGTGCCACCAAGGTTTTTTCGTCTTATATTGGTTGCGGGGGGCAGGATTTAATCTTAACTTGCGATCATCGCCCCTGCCCCGTGCTCTACTGAAATCTCTTCCTATCGGTGGCCATAGATGCGTCGCCTGAACGGATGACGGTTTCCCTTGTCGCCGATTAGTCTGAAGTCGCCCCAAAAGCTCAACCCATCGCTTCCTTGACCAGCGTTAGCGTCTCAAGTCTGTCGATGATCCGTTTTGCCCGCTCTTCACCAAGCAATTCGGGAGCGGCTGACGGCCATAGCTCCAGCGCGCGTTCCACGGCCAACGTCACTTCACGAACGATCCATTTCGGATCGACCTGGAGAAAACTCGCCACCCGCTCAAAGCGATGTAAATTTACGCTTTCAAAACTGTGTGTTTTTACAAACCTGAGGGCCATAGTATCTCTGGGCATGTAAAGTACAGTAGGCACGATGTCGTATGCTGGTGAAAGACGGATTTCGCCTGGCTGTGGAAAGCAGAAAGACCAGTTCTTCAGGTGATTGTCGCCGTTTCCCAGCAGGACATCCGCGACCACACGACGAATAGCCTCCGATATGTCGGCGCGATGATCGGTGCTGAAGCGTCGAACCATGTTGATGATCGTCTCGGTCGTAGCCATCGTATACTTGCGATCGCCAATCGCCCCGATGATCTGCCCTGCGTCTTCGATGTGAATGCGATGCCCATCGGCTGTACGGTCGAACCGATCGACGACAAGGACGTTTTCACCACGCGTCAGAAACTCGGCAGGCACACCTGTTATCGCGTCACGCGAGACAAGACGGCATTTGGCGGTCCGGACTCCGATCAACCCGGCCAAACGCATCGCACCGTACTCTGCTTCGGGAAGGCTGGGAAATTGTTCGCTCGCCACTTTTATGATGCAGCGGCCGGTGTCGCCGCGTCCAGGCACGGTCAGACGCTCGCCATCCGGATTGGCCGTGAACTTCAACTGAATGCCGGCGAGCGAGAATTTGACGGCGCCTTCCGGCAGCGGTGCCTGGAAGCCCTGGACCCTATCCAGAGTAAGCGGGCCTGCGGAGGATGGCACCCCAGTTTCCGGCACGATGAGAACGGCACCTGGGAGATCCGCGCCGAGCCTAGTCAGCACGTCGAACTCGTCGTGATCACCGGAGCCCATTTCGGCCAGGACGAGCTCCCGAAGAGCACCTTCCGGTAGAAGCCCGGAAAACCAAGGGGGCAACGTTCCGTGCAGACCGATTTTGTCCCCTCTATTCGAAAGCCGATCGCGCGTGCCCTCGTCGTTTTCAGGATCATACCAGCCGAGGCTTAGAATCGGGCGCTCAGGCTCTCTCAGATAGGTCTCCGCAACGGCAAACGCGACGCCGCCATCGGCATCACGTGTCAACGTCCCTACCCTCACCGCGCCTAACCTGCGATCGAGAAGATGAACACCGAGGATAACGGGGGCCTTTGCCATTAGTTATCCTCCTCATCCTCTTCGCCAAGATCGATGAACAACTCGTCGAAGGCTGAGGGCGTCTGCTTCGATTGTCGCTTCTCTGAGCCAGTCTCCTCGATCAATCCGCGGACTTCGGCAACCCGCGAGCGCGGAACCAAGACGGGTGTCAAATCGAGAGCATCGCAAATCTCGGCAAAAAGGGTCAGACGATCGCGACCCCAGCGATTGCTGGCCAGATCGCGCTCCAGTTCGGAGATGCGTGCCCGATTGCGGCCAAGCCGGGCGGCGATTTCCGGCTGGCTCAAACCACGCCGCTTTCGAGCGGCGCGAAGCTGCGTACCTAAGATATTGAAGACAGTCTCCAGCATACGGAATTCCGATCGCTTCTGGCTTAACATGCGGAATATCGCTACGTCTTAGTCGCCGACTTTGCAAGCGGAATTCCGCTATATTGCGCTTCTTGATGCGGAATAACGCAACTTAGCGACTATCAGTGACGAATTTTCCAGAAATGTCATGGCTAAGTTCGCGGCTCTCCTTCGAAAACTTGCCGCTCTGCGGGCAATTTCCATCCCGTTTCGGAAAATCTCATCGACGGTTGCGATCGGAGACGGCAGACTGCTGACGATCACAATGTGTGGCCGGCGGCCTTCAGTGCTGCCGCAATCGTGGTGAGCGGAAGCAGCAGCGAGCGTGGCGTGTCGATGAGCGGAAGCGCGCCGAGTGTCTTGTACCAATCAGCGACCTGATCATTCTTGGCATCGATCGCCAGAACCACGCCACCGACTTCGGTGGCGGCAGGCCGATGTTGCCACTTTCTACAAGCATCTGAAGTTCGCGGCGTGCCGATCGTCACGCTGGCCGAGGGAGAGATCAGCGAACTGCATCTCGGCCTCAAGGGCACGATGAACGCGCTGTTCCTCAAGGACCTTGCCGCCAAGACTCATCGCGGCATCCGTGGTCGCGTCGAGGAGGGCAAGTCAGGCGGCGGACTCTGCTTCGGCTACAATGTCGTCAAGCAACTGGATTCTCGCGGCGATCCCATTCGCGGCGACCGCGAGGTCAACGAGGCCGAGGCCAATGTCGTGCGGCGGATTTTCCGCGAATTCGCCGCCGGCGTCGGCCCGCGCACGATCGCCCGCACCTTAAACGAGGAAGGCATCCCCGGCCCGAACGGCAAGCTCTGGAGCGACACGACCATCCGCGGCCACGTGAAGCGGGCACGGGTCTGGTGAACAATGAACTCTACATCGGCCGTCTCATCTGGAACCGGATGCGCTATATCAAGGATCCCTCCACCGGGAAGCGTGTCTCGCGGCTGAACCCCGAATCGGAATGGATCATCAAGGACGTGTCGGAACTGCACATCATCGATGTCCAATTGTGGCAGGCGGTCCGCGAACGTCAGGGCGAGATCGCCGCGAAGTACGCCAACGTCACCGAGGCCGTACGCATGCACCATAAACCGCCTGAACGGCACGCGCCGCCGAAGTCACTGCTGTCGGGGCTGGTGTTCTGCGGTTGCTGCGGAGGCTCCTACTCGCTTCGCGGCGTTGCGGCGCAGGATTTGAACCTGCGGCTCACGCCGCCTCCCCTTCCTCATGCTCCGGCTGCAGATGATGCAGGTAGCTGACAGCGCGCTGGGCATGGCCGGCGGCTGCGAATATCGCGCGCTTGTCGCCGGCAAGAACCTTCAGCCAGGAGGCGAGGTAGCTGGCATGATCGGGCCGTGGCTCGAGTTCGGGAACAATTCCGAGATCGGCGCAGAGGAAGCAACTGCCGAGCTCGGCGATCAGTTCCTCGCGGGCACGTTCGCTGTTGTCCTTGGCGTAACGGCTGAGGTCGCGATTAAGACGATGCCGGGCTGCCGTCCAGTGGGTCAGCTCATGACTGAGGATGGCGACATAGGATTGAGCATCCCGGAAGGCTTCGAAGGCCGGCATCTGGATGTAATCG
>NZ_JACHYW010000040.1:0-47970 GCF_014193145.1 Rhizobium sp. BK060 | reverse complement strand
CCTGGCCGCCGCAATTAGCACCCATAAGCCACACCGCATGGCTTCAAAGCGGCCACCAAGCGGAACCCAAACGCGCTGCAAGCACTAGAAAACCAGCCGTTTATGGACGGGCACTAGCTAGAAATCCACCACCTTGCCGTCGACGATCGTCACACGACGATCCATACGGGCGGCGAGTTCGTGGTTGTGGGTCGCAATCAGCGCTGCCAAGCCCGATTGGCGCACCAGCGCTTCCAAGGCATCGAAAACATAGCTCGCGGTTTCCGGATCAAGATTTCCCGTCGGTTCGTCCGCCAGCAGCAGACTCGGCGCATTGGCGACGGCGCGGGCAATCGCGACGCGCTGCTGCTCGCCACCGGAAAGCTCCCCGGGGCGATGGGTACCGCGATGGCCGATCCGCATGTAGTCGAGCAGCTGGCCGGCCCGCTCCTTCGCTTCCTTGCGCGGCAGGCCAGCGATCATCTGCGGCATCATGATGTTCTCGATCGCGGAGAATTCCGGCAGTAGATGATGGAACTGGTAGACGAAGCCGATTTCGTTGCGGCGGATCATGGTGCGCTTGTCGTCCGACAAGCCGTCGCAGGCATGGCCATTAATCGTCACCTCGCCGCCGTCGGGATGCTCAAGCAGGCCGGCAACATGCAGCAGTGTCGATTTTCCCGTGCCTGACGGTGCGACGAGGGCGACGATTTCGCCGCTTTTCAACGTAAAATCCGCACCTTTGAGGATCGAGAGCAGCGTCTCGCCCTGGCCATAGTGGCGCTCGACACCGGAAAGCTTGAGAACGGTATTCCGTTTCATGAACAGGGCATTCCTTATTCGTAGCGCAGGGCCTGCACGGGATCGAGCTTGGAGGCTCGCCATGCCGGGAAGATGGTGGCGAGGAAGGACAGTGTCAGCGCCATAATCACAACAGAGAGCGTCTCTCTGAGGCTCATTTCTGCCGGCAGTTGGCTGAGGAAATAGAGCTGCGGATCAAACAGCACCGTGCCGGAAACCCAGGAGAAGAACTCGCGGATTTTCTCGATATTGATACAGACAATGACGCCGAGCAGAACGCCGGCCAACGTGCCGACGACACCGATTGCCGCGCCCGTCATGAAGAAGATGCGCATGATCGCGCCGGAGCTTGCGCCCATCGTGCGCAGGATGGCGATATCGCTGCCCTTGTCCTTCACCAGCATGATGAGGCCGGAAATGATATTCAGCGCAGCAACGAGAACGATGAGCGTCAGGATCATGAACATGACATTGCGCTCGACCTGCAAGGCCGAAAAGAAGGTCTGGTTGCGTTGGCGCCAGTCGGTGATCGCAATCTGGCGGCCGGCCGCGGCTTCCACCTTCGGCCGCATATTGTCGATGTCGTCGGGATTGTCGACGAAGAGTTCAATGGATTGAACCAGCCCCTCGGCATTGAAATAGAGCTGTGCTTCCTCGAGCGGCATGTAGATGATCGTGGCGTCGTATTCCGACATGCCGATCTCGAAAATGCCCGAGACCTTATAGGATTTGACCCGCGGGTTGACGCCCATCGGCGTGATGTCACCCTCCGGTGATATCAACGTGATGCTGTCTCCAGCCTGGAGGCCGAGCTGCTCGGCCATACGCGAGCCTATCAGTACGCCTTGTCCTGCGGCGAAACCAACAAGGTCGCCGGACTTGATGTTGCCGGAGACAGTCTTCACCTTGTCCAGGTCTTCAGGCCGGATACCACGGACCAGCGCGCCCGTCCCGGCTCCGCCCTGCCCCGACGCCAGTGTCTGCCCCTCCACCAGCGGGAGCGCCAATTTTATACCCGGCACGGCAGCAAGTCTGTCGGTCAACGCCGGATAGTCGTTGAACGGCGTATCGACGGGCTGAACGATCATGTGCCCGTTGATGCCGAGAATGCGGGAGATCAGCTCCGTACGAAATCCGTTCATCACAGCCATGACGATGATGAGCGTGGCGACACCGAGCATGATGCCGATGAAAGAAAAGCCGGCGATCACCGAAATGAACGCCTCCTTGCGGCGGGCACGCAGATAGCGCCACGCCACAAGCCGTTCGAAGGCGGAAAATGGCCGGCTGGCCGGCGCCGAGCCGGATTTGGAACCCTGCTGCTGGCTCACCGCTGCATCTGCCATTTTGTCTCCCGCCTGCTCAGCCCAAGAGCTTGTTGATCGCCGCGTCGATGGTCATCGTTTCACGGGCGCCCGTCTTGCGGTCCTTCACTTCTACTTCGCCGCTCGCAACCGCCCGCGGGCCGGCGATGATCTGCAGCGGAACCCCGATCAGGTCGGCGGTCGCAAATTTCGTCCCGGCGCGATCGTCTGTATCGTCATAGAGGACATCCTTACCGGCGTTCGACAGCACCGCATAGATCTTCTCGCAGGCCGCATCGCACGCCGCATCACCGGCCTTCATGTTGATTACGACCGCATCGAACGGCGCCACGGACGCCGGCCAGATGATTCCGTTCTCATCATGCGATGCTTCGATGATGGCGGGAACAAGGCGCGTCGGTCCAATCCCGTAGGAACCCATGTGGACAGTATGTTCCTTGCCATCCGGACCCTGCACTTTCGCGCCCATCGGCTCCGAATACTTGGTGCCGAAGTAGAAGATGTGGCCCACTTCGATGCCGCGGGCGGAGAGGCGGTCGCCTTCGGGAACCGCATTGAACGCAGCTTCGTCATGCATCTCCGATGTGGCTGCATAAAGCGATGTCCACTTGTCGAAGACAGCCTTCAGGCCCTCGACGCTCTCGAAGTCGGTATCTTCGGCCGGGATATCAAAGTTCACGAAGTCCTTGTGGCAGAACACTTCGGACTCGCCGGTGTCGGCCAGGATGATGAACTCATGGCTGAGATTGCCGCCAATCGGGCCGGTATCGGCGCGCATCGGAATAGCGCGTAAGCCGAGGCGGTCGAAGGTGCGCAGATAGGCGGTGAACATCTTGTTGTAGGAGTGCTCTGCATCTTCGCGCGTCAGATCGAAGGAATAAGCGTCCTTCATCATGAATTCGCGCGAGCGCATGGTGCCGAAGCGCGGACGGATCTCGTCGCGGAACTTCAACTGGATGTGATACAGGTTGAGCGGCAGGCTCTTGTAGGACTTCACGTAGGACCGGAAGATATCCGTGACCATTTCCTCGTTCGTCGGGCCATACAGCATCGGCCGATCCTGGCGATCCTTGATGCGCAGCATTTCCTTGCCGTAGGCGTCGTAGCGCCCGCTTTCCTGCCATAGCTCAGCAGACTGCAGCGTCGGCATCGACAACTCGATCGCGCCGGCGCGGTTCTGCTCCTCGCGGATGATGTTGTTGACCTTGTCCAGGACGCGCTTGCCGAGCGGCAACCAGGAATAGATGCCCTGCGACTGCTGCCGGATCATGCCCGCGCGCAGCATCAGCCGGTGAGAGACGATCTCCGCTTCCTTGGGATTTTCCTTGAGGATGGGCATGAAATAGCGAGACAGGCGCATGGCGAATTCCAGAGCTGTTGAGACACCGCAGGTCGCGGAATCGAAGGCGATTACAGATATTGGCAGCGTTCATAACTGCTTCGCGAAAGGAAAGAAACCCGCGACGGGCTCAAGCGGCCTTCCGTTAAAGCATGTTCGCACTTGCGAAGCAGACAAAGTAAGAAAAAGGCGGAATTATAATGGTTTGTACGAAATTCTTATCAACAGAAAAAATTTGCTGGAGTGTAGCAAAAATGCAAAAAAACCTAATGACAAAGCCCAATCTTTGAGCTAGTTTTAGCCCACAAAACAGGCAGGGAGCTCAAATCCCTGTCGATTTCGCGGTCAAGTCTTGGGAGGATCAGATCTTAGGCGCGCTTGTCGCAGCCCCGGCAACGGATAAGGATCACGCGATACTTAAAACAAGGCTTTCAGCCTTGTTTTTTTTTGGCTTTTCGCTGCTCAAGAAAATTCTGGAATAGCTCGCCTGCCGTTACGCAATGCCCGTATCACGTAACGGCACCTCCATGCCGCAACTTCATGACACGTAGTATGACAGCCGCAATCTGCATCCGCCCAAAAACTGGGCAAACGCCCTTAGACGTTCGAAAATGACGGGCCGATCTGCGGCAGGGCGTCGAAGCCCCATCCGAAGTAATTCGAAGCAATATACCAAAGCGCATAGATGATGGCAGAAATGAGCGTTGTCATCGAGAAGACAAAGACAGGCCGGAACCGGGTCGGCGCGCTCGGGACGGTGCCGGGAACGACGTCGTTATCCTCTGCCTGCGTGCGCAGGCCGATCGGGAGCACGGCAAAGAGGGTGATCCACCACACGATAAAGTAGACGGCGAAGCCCTGTAGAAATATCTGCAGCATCGAATTGTCCCGCTAGGCTCTCTGCGGTTATCGCAGTTGCCGTGCTTATAGGCCGAAATACCCGTCAACTCAAAGCCGGTTCAGACCCCTTCCCAACTTTTGCGGGATTTCGGTCACTCTGCCGCAGGCTTGCTCAGACCTGCTCGAGCTCGATCAGGGTGCCGAAGAAATCCTTCGGATGCAGGAAGAGCACCGGCTTGCCATGCGCGCCGATCTTCGGCTCGCCGCTGCCGAGCACTCTTGCCCCGCGTTGGGTCAGCTGGTCGCGGGCGGCGAGGATATCGCCGACCTCGTAGCAGATATGGTGCATTCCGCCGGACGGGTTCTTGTCCAGGAAAGCCGCAATTGGCGATTCCGTTCCCAACGGCTGCAGGAGTTCAATCTTGGTATTCGGCAACTCGACGAAGACGACGGTGACGCCGTGTTCCGGTAGAGCCTGCGGGGCTGAGACGGTTGCGCCGAGTGTGTCCCGATATGCAGCCGATGCGGCCGCAAGGTCGGGAACGGCGATAGCAACGTGGTTGACCCGGCCGAGCATTCGTCAGACCTTCGTAACAAAGACTGTGACGACGGGTTTCTTCCCCCAGGTCTGGTTTGCCGCTGCGCGGATAGCACGGCGAACCGACTCCTGCAGCAGGTCGAGATCCTTGCGGCGAGCCCGCGGAATGCTTTCGATGGCACCAACTGCAGCATCATAGAGCGTGTCTTCCATCTCGTCGCCCTCGTCGTCGTAGACAGGCAGGCCGATTGCAACTAGGTCCGGATCGCCGACGATATCGTAGCGGCTGTCGATCACGACGTTGACGGCGACGTGGCCGACATAGGAGAGCTTCTTACGCTCGCCGATGCCCATTTCGTCAAAATCGCCGATCAGCGCGCCGTCCTTGTAGATGCGGCCATGCGGCGCCTCGTCAATCACCTCGACTGGTCCTGGCGCCAGACGAAGAATGTCGCCGTTGCGCACGCGCGGCACGATCGAGATGCCCGACTGCTCCGCGAGTTCCTTGTGTGCCGTCAGGTGCGTCGCCTCGCCGTGCACCGGCACGACGATCTTCGGCCTCGTCAGCTCGTACATCTTCTGCAGCTCGTTGCGGCGCGGATGTCCGGAAACGTGGACAAGAGCCTCGTTGTCGGTGATCACATGGACACCCTGCTCGATGAGGCCGTTCTTGATATCCTGAATCGCCTTCTCGTTGCCGGGAATAGCGCGCGAGGAAAATACGACGATATCGCCGGAGGCAAGCGCCACGTTGCGCATCTCGTCGCGCGAGAGTTTGGCAAGGGCCGCGCGTGGCTCACCCTGGCTTCCCGTAAGTATGACGACCACTTTGTCGCGTGGAATATAGCCGTACTCGTCTTCTGAAATGAACGGCTTGATGCCTTCCATCAGGCCGATATCGCGGGAAACGTCGACCACGCGCTTGAGCGAACTGCCGAGCAGAAGGACCTCGCGGCCTTCAGCCTCCGCCGCCTCGGCTACTGTGCGGATACGGCCGACATTCGATGAGAACGTCGTCACCGCGACGCGACCCTCGGCATTCTCGATGATCTTGCGCAGGCTCTCCGAGACGTCCTTTTCCGAGGGCGAGACACCGTCGCGCAGGGCGTTGGTGGAATCGCACATCAGCGCCAAGACGCCTTCATCGCCGAGCTGGCGGAAACGCGTCTCGTCCGTCAGCGGACCGAGAGACGGCTCATGGTCGATCTTCCAGTCACCGGTATGGATTACATTGCCGAGTGGTGTGCGGATCACCAGCGACATCGGCTCGGGAATGGAATGGTTGACCGCGACGCCCTCGACACTGAAGGGGCCGGCATTGACGGTATCGCCCGCCGTAAACAGTGTCACCGGAATCTCACCGATGGCCGACTTCTCGAAGTTTCGCTTCGCCTCGAGCAGCCCGGCGGTAAAGGCCGAGGCATAGACCGGGACATTGAGGCCCGGCCATAGATCGGCGAGCGCGCCGTAATGGTCCTCATGGGCGTGGGTGATGAAGATCGCCTTCAGGCTCTTCCGCTCGCTCGCGAGATAGCGAATGTCGGGCAGCACAAGATCGACGCCCGGCAGGTCAGGTCCGGGGAAGGTGACGCCGCAGTCGACCATGATCCACTGGCGATGGTCCGGCGGGCCGTAGCCATAAAGGGCGAGATTCATTCCGATCTCGCCAACGCCGCCCAACGGCAGAAATACCAATTCGTCCTGCTTCGCCATATTATTCTTTTTTCCAATCAACCAAAGAAGACATCGCCGGCAGCAATCGTCATCATCCTGCCTGCGCCAGTATCCAGCATCAACAGGCCATTATCATCAATTCCGGCGAAGTGGCCGGAAATCGACCGGTCCGGCAGGTTCACAGTTATCTTTTCGCCGATACCGCAGGCGACTTGGCGCCAGCGTTCGGTGATTTCGCGCACTCCACGGCCACGATCCCATGCCTCGAGGACTTCGGCCATCGACGCGAAGAGATGCGCGAAAACCTCTTCAGGGGAAGCAGAGCTCCCCTGCTCGCGTAGGCAAGTCACGGGGTAAAGCGGGTTGTCGGGCATGAAAGCGACATTGATGCCGATACCGATGACGAGCGCGTGGCGCCCGTCAGGCAGAGCTTCGGCCTCGACGAGAATGCCGCAGGTCTTCTTTCGCCCGATCAGGATATCGTTCGGCCATTTCACTTCCAGCCGCTCGGCCGTGTGCGGCAACACCTGGCGCACGGCCTGATGCACTGCGACGGCAATCGCCAGCGGCAGCGAGCCCAGACGCTCCATGGGCGCCGGATCGATAAGGAGAAGCGAGGCATAGAGATTGCCCCGCTCGGAAACCCAGGGGCGACCCCGGCGGCCACGGCCGCCGGTCTGCTTTTCCGCCGTGATCCAAAGGAGACCGCGGTCCCCTGCCCGCGCACGGGCAAGGCATTCGCTGTTGGTGGACGATGTCTCCGACAGAGCCTCGTGCCTGAAATCGTCGAGCGATATCCGGCGCCGTGCCTCGGAGTTCATCAAAAGAGCGTCGCAGCAGCAAGCTCGGCTGCGCCGCCGATCGGACCGCCGATGAGGACATAGGCGAGAACGAAGAGACCGGAGACACCGAAGACCAGGCGCAGCGAACCGGACACGCGTGCAAATTCGTCGGTGGCTTCATCGAACCACATTAGCTTGATGACGCGGAGATAGTAGTACGCGCCGACGACCGATGCGAGAATGCCGATGATGGCAAGCGCATAGAGCTTTGCCTCAATTGCAGCGACAAACACGAAGTACTTCGCGAAGAAGCCTGCGAGTGGAGGAATACCGGCCAGCGAAAACATCAGGATGGTCAGCACCGTCGCCATGAACGGATTGGTGGTCGACAGGCCGGCCAGATCGTTGACCTCCTCGACAACCGTGCCGTCCTTGCGACGCATCGACATGATGATCGCAAAGCTGCCGAGTGTCATGACCATGTAGATGACCATGTAGAGCATGACACCCGAGACGCCGGTCTGCGTGCCGGAGGCAAGACCAACCAGCGCATAGCCCATGTGGCCGATCGACGAATAGGCCATCAGGCGCTTGATGTTCCTCTGACCGATTGCGGCGAAGGAGCCGAGCAGCATGGAGGCGATCGAAATGAAGACCACGACCTGCTGCCAGTCGGCCAGAACCGGCTGGAAGGCGGTAATGACGATGCGGGTCATCATCGCCATCGCAGCAACCTTCGGGGCGCTTGCAAGGAAAGCCGTGACCGGGGTCGGCGCACCTTCATAAACGTCCGGCGTCCACATATGGAACGGAACGGCCGAAATCTTGAAGGCGATACCGGCAAGGATGAAGACAAGGCCGAAAATGAGGCCGAGCGAACGCGCGCCGTCAACGGTCAATGCCTGAGCAATCGCAGCGAACTGCGTGTGGCCGGTGAAGCCATAGACCAGCGACATGCCGTAAAGCAGCATGCCCGAGGAGAGCGCGCCGAGCACGAAGTACTTCAGACCGGCTTCCGTGGACTTGACGCTGTCGCGATTGATCGCAGCAACGACGTAGATCGCCAGCGACTGCAGTTCGAGGCCGAGGTAGAGCGAGATGAGGTCGTTGGCCGAAATCATCAGCAGAATGCCGAGCGTGCAGAGCACGAGCAGCACCGGAAACTCGAACTTGTCGAGCTGGTTTTCCCTGGCAAGGCCGAGCGACATGAAGAGCGCCACCATCGAGCCGACCAGCGCCGTGATCTTCATGAAGCGACCAAAGCCGTCCGACAGGAAGACGCCGCCATAAGCAACGCCTTCACTCGGAACGAAGATCAGCCAGAGAGCGGCCGCCGCCAGCACGATCAGCGCGAGAACGCTGACCATACGGCCGGAGCGCTCTCCCGAGAAGACGCCGACCATCAACAACACCAAGGCGCCGACCGCGAGGATCAACTCCGGAATGGAAAGATGCAGGCTTGCGAGAATTGTTTCAGAGGTCATGTCCCAAAAGTCCCGTCATCATTTCATCGACAGCGCAACGTCGTGCGCTGCCTGGACTGCGGCCGTGTAGCTATGGATCAGCTGGTCAACCGATGCAGCGGTCACATCGAAGACCGGAGCCGGATAGACGCCGAAGAAGATGGTCAGTGCAATCAGCGGATAGAGGATCAGCTGTTCACGCCGAGAAAGATCGAGCAGCGCCTTCAGCTTTTCCTTTTCCAGCGCGCCGAAGATGACCCGGCGATAGAGCCAGAGCGCATAGGCAGCGGAGAGGATAACGCCCGTTGCGGCGAAGAGCGCGACCCAGGTGTTGACGCGGAAGACGCCAATCAGGGTCAGGAATTCGCCGATGAAGCCCGAGGTGCCCGGCAAGCCGACGTTTGCCATCGTGAAGACCATCATCGCAACGGCGTATTTCGGCATGTTGTTGACCAGACCGCCATAGGCCGCAATCTCGCGGGTATGGGTTCGGTCGTAGATGACGCCGACGCAAAGGAAGAGAGCGCCCGAGACGATGCCGTGCGACAGCATCTGGAAGATCGAGCCCTGCAGACCCTGCGCGTTGGCCGCAAAGATACCCATCGTCACGTAACCCATGTGGGCAACGGACGAGTATGCGATCAGTTTCTTCATATCGTCTTGCATCAGGGCCACCAGCGAGGTGTAGATGATGGCGATCACAGACAGCGCAAAGACGAGCGGTGCGAAGAACTCGGAGGCAACCGGGAACATACCGAGCGAGAAGCGGATCAGGCCGTAGCCGCCTAGCTTCAGGAGCACGCCGGCCAGGATGACCGAGCCGGCCGTCGGCGCCTGAACGTGCGCGTCCGGAAGCCAGGTGTGAACCGGCCACATCGGCATCTTCACCGCGAAGGACGCGAAGAAGGCAAGCCAGAGCCAGGTCTGCATCTGTGGCGGGAACTGGTAGGCGAGCAGTGCCTGAATATCGGTCGTGCCGGCCTGCCAGTACATCGCCATAATGGCGAGCAGCATCAGAACGGAGCCGAGCAGCGTGTAGAGGAAGAACTTGTAGCTGGCGTAGACGCGATCCTTGCCGCCCCAGACACCGATGATGAGGAACATCGGAATGAGGCCGGCTTCGAAGAAGACGTAGAAGAGAACGATATCAAGCGAAACGAAGACGCCGACCATCATCACTTCCAGGATCAGGAAAGCGATCATGTAGTCCTTCAGGCGCTTCTCGATCGACAGCCAGCTCGCCAGCACGCAGAAAGGCATGAGGAAGGTCGTCAGGATCACGAAGAGCATCGAGATCCCGTCAACGCCGAGATGATAGCTGATGCCGGTGCCCAGCCAGCCATGCTTCTCGATCATCTGGAAGCCCGGGTTCGCATTGTCGAAACCGATCCAGAGGAAGAGCGAAAGGACGAACGTCGCGACCGTCGTAATCAACGAGATGTTGAGGACGTTGCGGCGGCCACTCGGACCGTTTTCATTCATCAGCAGTAGGAGCACCACGCCGACGAGCGGCAGGAAGGTGACCGTTGAAAGAATAGGCCAATCGGTCATCAGAAGGAACTCCCGAGCATCATCCAGGTAACAAGCGCCGCAACGCCGATCAGCATGGCGAACGCGTAGTGATAGAGGTAACCAGTCTGCAAGCGCACGACGCGGTTGGTGACATCGACGACGCGGGCAGCGATGCCGTTCGGGCCGTAGGTGTCGATGACGCCGACGTCACCCTTTTGCCACAAGAAGCGGCCGAGCGCCTTTGCCGAGCGTACGAACAAGAAGTCGTAAAGTTCGTCGAAGTACCACTTGTTCAAGAGGAACTGGTACAAAACCCGATGCTGCTTGGCGAGGACGCGCGGCGTCGACGGCGACTTGATGTACATGTACCAAGCGGTGACGAAACCAACAAGCATGGCGATAAAGGGGCTGAGGCCGACCCACGCTGGAACGTGGTGGAATTCTTCCAGCAGTTCATTGTGCTCGGAGGTGAAGAGCGCACCCTTCCAGAACTCAGCGTATTCCTCGCCGTAGAAACGGCCTTCGAAAAGGACACCGGCAAGAACCGCGCCGGCGGCAAGTAGGTAGAGCGGAACCAGCATGACTTGCGGAGATTCATGAACGTGGTGCATGACTTCGTGCGAAGCGCGCGGCTGACCGAAGAAGGTCAGGAACGCCAGACGCCAGGAATAGAAGCTGGTGAAGAGAGCTGCGATGACCAGAAGCGTGAAGGCAAAGCCTGCGACCGGCGAATGCGACGCGTAAGCCGCCTCGATGATCACGTCCTTGGAGAAGAAGCCCGCAAAGCCGATCGGGGTGAACGGGATGCCGACGCCGGTCAGCGCCAGCGTGCCGATCGTCATCATCCAGAAAGTGACCGGGATGTGCTTGCGCAGACCGCCCATGTAACGCATGTCCTGCTCGCCATCGACGGCGTGGATCACCGAGCCGGCACCAAGGAACAGCAGAGCCTTGAAGAAGGCGTGCGTAAAGAGGTGGAAGATGGCCGCGCCATAAGCGCCAACGCCGAGCGCGACGAACATGTAGCCGAGTTGCGAGCAGGTCGAATAAGCGATGACGCGCTTGATGTCGTTCTGCACGAGGCCGACAGTCGCGGCGAAGAAGGCCGTAATGGCACCGATCGTCGTTACGAACACAAGCGCATCTGGCGAAAGCTCGAACAGCGGCGACATGCGGGCGACAAGGAAGACACCTGCGGTAACCATGGTTGCGGCATGGATAAGTGCCGACACCGGCGTCGGGCCTTCCATTGCATCAGGCAGCCAAGTATGCAGCAGGAACTGTGCCGACTTACCCATTGCGCCCATGAAGAGCAGCAGGCAGGCGCCGGTCAGCGCTTGTGCCTTGTCCAGGTGCATACCGAAGAGGTTGAGAACGATTTCGCCGCCCTCGCCGCCGGCTTCGGCCGGAGCAAAGCTCGCAGCGTTGGCGAAGATGGTATCGAGATTGATCGCGCCGAAGAGCACGAACAGGCTGGAAATACCAAGGATGAAGCCAAAGTCGCCAACGCGGTTGACAATGAAGGCCTTGATCGCAGCGGCGTTTGCCGACGGCTTCTTGAACCAGAAGCCGATGAGCAGGTACGAAGCCAGACCAACGCCTTCCCAGCCGAAGAACATCTGGGCCAGGTTGTCGGCGGTCACCAGCATGAGCATGGCGAAGGTAAAGAGCGAGAGGTAGGCAAAGAAGCGCGGACGATGCGGATCATGATGCATGTATCCGATCGAATAGACGTGTACCAGCGTCGAGACCGTGTTGACGACGATCAGCATGACCGAGGTCAGCGTATCGATGCGCAGCGACCAGGAAACGTCAACGCCGCCGGACTGGATCCAGCGCAGGACCTCGACCTTGATCGGACCACCTTCGTGGTGGCCCATGCCGACCGTAATGAAAACGTACCACGAGAGAACGGCGGCGATGATCATCAAACCGCAGGTAACGTATTCCGATGCCTTGGCGCCGATCGCGCGGCCGAAGAGCCCGGCGATGATCGCGCCAATCAGGGGAAGAAAGACGATAGCTTTATATAAAAACATGAGCCCTCAGCCCTTCATCATATTGACGTCTTCGACGCCGATCGAGCCGCGGTTGCGGTAGAAGACGACGAGAATTGCAAGACCGATGGCCGCTTCAGCAGCAGCAACGGTCAAAATGAACAGTGCAAAAACCTGGCCGACGATGTCGTTGAGGAATGACGAGAAGGCGACCATGTTGATGTTGACCGCAAGCAGGATGAGCTCGATCGACATCAGGATGACGATGATGTTCTTCCGGTTAAGGAAGATGCCGAAGACGCCGAGCGTGAAGAGGATGGCGCTGACCGTCAGGTAATGGGAAAGTCCGATGACCATTGTGTTTGTTCCTTAAGCTCGCGCCTGCCTCAAACGCCCTGCCCCGGCTTGACTTTGACCACCTCAACGGCGGTCGCCGGATTGCGGGCAACCTGTCTGGCAATGTTCTGCCGCTTGATGTGTGTGCGATGCTTCAGCGTCAGCACGATTGCACCAATCATAGCGACGAGCAGCACGAGACCAGCGATCTGGAAGAAGTAGACGTAATTCGTATAGAGAACGTCGCCGAGTGCGGCGGTGTTGGTGCGCTCGGTCAGAGCCGGGATCGGCATCGCGACCGTCTTGGCGATCTCCGGCGAAATGACCGTGCCGCCGACGACAACGATGAGCTCCGCCGCCAGGATCAACCCGATGATCGCACCGATCGGCGCGTATTCGAGAACGCCGGCGCGCAGCTCCGTGAAGTCGATGTCGAGCATCATGACCACGAAGAGGAAGAGAACCGCCACGGCACCGACGTAAACGACGAGCAGGATCATCGCCAGGAACTCGGCGCCAAGCAGCAGGAAAAGGCCGGCCGCGTTGAAGAAAACCAGGATCAGGAAAAGAACCGAATGTACCGGATTCTTCGACCAAATGACCATGAACGCCGACGCTACCGCGACAAAGGCGAAAAGATAGAAAAATAGAGCCTGCAGACCCATGTTGGTGCCTTTTTCATCTTCCCCCGGGCAGCCGGGAGTTTCCCTGCCCGATGAAGCTTCGCGGGACGGGATCCGGCAAAGCCTCGGTGCATGTTGACCGGAAGCCACGCAACGGGCGGCACTCCGGCATTTCAATTTCGATCAACGGTACGGTGCGTCCAGCGCGATGTTGCGCGCGATTTCGCGCTCCCAACGGTCGCCGTTCTCCAGAAGCCGCGCCTTGTCGAAGTAGAGTTCTTCGCGGGTTTCCGTTGCAAATTCGAAATTCGGACCTTCGACGATCGCATCGACCGGGCACGCTTCCTGGCAGAAGCCACAGTAGATGCACTTGACCATGTCGATGTCGTAACGAACCGTGCGGCGCGTGCCATCGTTGCGGCGTGGGCCGGCTTCGATGGTGATCGCCTGGGCAGGACAGATCGCCTCGCAGAGCTTGCAGGCGATGCAGCGCTCTTCACCGTTGGGATAGCGACGCAGTGCGTGTTCGCCGCGGAAGCGCGGGCTGACCGGCCCCTTTTCGAACGGGTAGTTGATTGTTGCCTTCTGCTTAAAAATGTACCGGAAGGTCAGCCAGAACGCACTGACGAATTCCTTCAGGAACAGCGAGCTGACAGCGTTGGACAAGCCTGCCATCTTCAACCTCCAATTTTGCTTGAAACGAGGGCCGGCATGATCATGCCCAACCCGTCAGCTTCAGCACGAATGCAACGATAACGACCATGGCAAGCGACAGCGGAAGGAAGACCTTCCAGCCGAGGCGCATCAGCTGGTCGTAGCGATAGCGCGGCACGAATGCCTTGACCATCGCGAACATAAAGAACACCAGGCACGACTTAAGCGTGAACCAGATTACGCCCGGAACCCAGTTCACGAACCACACGTCGACCGGCGGCAGCCAGCCTCCGAGGAACAGGATCGTCGTCAGCGAGCACATCAAAACGATGGCCGCATATTCGCCGAGCATGAACATCATGTAGAGCGAGGAGCCGTATTCGACCATGAAGCCGGCGACGAGTTCCGATTCTGCTTCCGGAAGGTCGAAAGGCGGGCGGTTCGTTTCGGCAAGCGCCGAAATGAAGAAGATGATGAACATCGGGAATAGCGCCAGCCAATGCCAGTCGAGGAACGACGACGGCAGACCGAGACGCGTGCCGAGGCCGGCCTGCTGGGCATGGACGATATCCGTCAGATTCAGCGAACCAACGCAGAGCAGCACGGTGACGATAACGAAGCCGATCGAGACCTCGTAGGACACCATCTGCGCGGCGGAACGCAGTGCACCGAGGAACGGGTACTTCGAGTTCGAAGCCCAGCCGCCCATGATGATGCCGTACACTTCGAGCGACGAGATCGCGAAGATGTACAGGATGCCGACGTTGATGTTGGCGATGACCCAGCCATCTGCCAGCGGCACGACGGCCCAGGTCGACAGCGCCAGAAGCACGGTGACGAGCGGCGCCAGCAGGAAGACCGCCTTGTTGGCGCCGGCAGGAATGACCGGCTCCTTGAAGACGAACTTCAAAAGATCGGCGAAGGACTGGAAAAGGCCCCACGGGCCCACCACGTTCGGACCGCGGCGGAGCTGCACGGCCGCCCAGACCTTGCGGTCGGCCAATAGGATGTAGGCGATAAAGACGAGCAGGCAAACCAGAAGAAGAAGCGACTGACCGACCATAAGGAGGCCGGGCAAGACATAAGTTGAAACAAACGATTCCATAGTCCCTGCCCTTACTCTGCCGCGACTTTGAAGTTATTGCGGGCCAATGCCGAGCACTCGGCCATCACTGCCGAAGCGCGCGCGATCGGGTTCGTCAAATAGAAGTCTTTGACCGGCGACGCAAACCCGGATTTGTTCATCTTGCCGGCTTTTTTCGCAACTGCGGCAATTTTGGCGCTGTCGCTTTCAGCGATCTCGTCGAGCGCTGCGAAATGCGGGAATGCCGCATAGAGCTTTGCACGCAATTCGCCAAGCGAATCAAATGGAAGCTTCTTGCCGAGCACGTCGGAAAGCGCACGCAGGATTGCCCAGTCTTCGCGGGCGTCGCCCGGCGCGAAGCCTGCGCGATTACCCATCTGAACACGACCCTCGGTGTTGACCCAGGTGCCAGACTTTTCGGTATAGGCAGCAGCCGGCAGGATGACGTCGGCATGATGGGCGCCGTTGTCGCCGTGCGAGCCGATGTAGACCGTCAGCTTTGCCTTCTTGGCGGCGAAATCAAGCTCGTCGGCGCCGAGCAGGAAGAGAACGTCCATGGACGCCAGCATCTCTGCAGCGTTGACGCCCTTTGCGCCCGGAACGAAGCCGAGGTCGAGGCCGCCGACACGCGACGCAGCAGTATGGAGGACTGCAAATCCGTTCCAGCCTTCGACAACCGCGCCGACGGTGCCGGCAAGCTTAGCTGCCGTTGCGAGAACGCCAGCGCCATCGGTGCGCGACAGAGCGCCCTGGCCGATAATGATCATCGGCTGCTTGGCATCCGTCAGAACCTTCGTGAAGGCATGGTTGCCGTCGAGGAGATCCTTCAGCGTATCCGGGCCAGCGCCGAGATATTCATAGTCATAGCGCAGTTCGCCGGCTTCGCCGATCAAGCCGATCGGGAAGTTGCCGCGACGCCAGCGCTTGCGGATGCGGGCGTTGAGCACGGCCGCTTCGAAGCGTGGGTTGGCGCCGATGATCAGCAGCGCGTCCGCCTGTTCGATGCCCTCGATTGTCGGGTTGAAGACGTAGCTTGCACGCCCGAGCGACGGATCAAGTGCCGTCCCATCCTGACGACAGTCGAGATTGTCGGAACCGAGTGACTTCACCAGCTCCGACAAAGCGTACATTTCTTCGACGGATGCGAGGTCGCCGGCAATCGCGCCGACCTTTTCGCCGCTGGTCGCGGCCACGGCAGCCTTGATCGCACCGAAGGCTTCGCCCCAGGTCGCTGCCTGCAATCGGCCATCCTTGCGGACGTATGGGCGGTCGAGGCGCTGCGTCTTCAGGCCGTCCCAGATGAAGCGGCTCTTGTCGGAAATCCACTCTTCATTGATCTGGTCGTTAACGCGCGGCATCACGCGCATGACTTCGCGGCCGCGCGTGTCGACACGGATGGCGGAACCGAGCGCGTCCATGACGTCGATCGTTTCGGTCTTGCTCAACTCCCACGGACGCGCCGTGAAGGCGAACGGCTTCGAGGTCAGCGCGCCGACCGGGCAGAGGTCAACGACGTTGCCCTGTAGCTCGGAGGTCATCGCCTGCTCGAGGTAGGTGGTGATTTCGGCGTCCTCGCCGCGGCCGATCAGGCCGAGTTCGGAGATGCCGGCCACCTCGGTCGTGAAGCGAACGCAGCGCGTGCAGTGAATGCAGCGGTTCATGACCGTCTTGACGAGCGGTCCGATATATTTGTCTTCGACGGCGCGCTTGTCTTCCTGATAGCGCGAGCTGTCGATGCCGAAGGCCATCGCCTGGTCCTGCAGATCGCATTCGCCGCCCTGGTCGCAGATAGGGCAATCCAGCGGATGGTTGATCAGCAGGAATTCCATCACGCCTTCGCGGGCCTTCTTGACCATCGGCGTGTTGGTGAAGACCTCCGGAAGCTCGCCGTTCGGACCGCCGCGGATATCGCGCACGCCCATGGCGCAGGATGCCTGCGGCTTCGGCGGGCCGCCCTTTACCTCAACGAGGCACATGCGGCAGTTGCCGGCAACCGAAAGGCGCTCATGGAAGCAGAAGCGCGGAACTTCAGCACCGGCTTCCTCACACGCCTGCAGCAGCGTGAAATGATCCGGAACTTCGATCTCGTTGCCGTCAATCTTCAGTTTTGCCATCGTCACTCAGTCCTGTTTTCCGTTTGCCGGATGGCGGCAAACAAACCCACTTTGCAACAGTTTCGCTGCCAGGCCGGATTCTTGTCCCGTTGGCATCGGTGTCGCTCAAATTCTCTGCTCACCCCGAGATCCGGGATCAGCTTTCGGCCTCTGCGGTTTCGGGCCCCTGCCCTTCACTCTTCAGCCTTGACCTTGCTCCGGCCGTTCCGGCCGAAAAACTTACTTTCGTTTGCGCCCCTTGGCGGCGAGCGCCTTTGCCTGCGCTATCCAGCCGTCACGCGCAATGCGCCCATCAAAGCCGAGCTCCGCGTCAATACGTGCCACGTCCTCGTGAGACCAGGCAGCGATGGCGGTGAAGCTGCGAATACCCTTGGCGTTCAAGACCTGCTCGATCTTCGGGCCGACGCCAGAAATCTGCTTCAGATCGTCAACCTTTCGGGCACGCGATGCGGGCTTTGTAACCACCTCGGGCTTTACGTCCGGTTGCCGAGCCGGAACAACCGAAAGCTTGACGTTGGCGGTTGCCTTCTTAGCAGGCGTGGGGTGAACATTCTCCGGCCGGATCTCGACCTCAGGCTTGCCTTCATCGGGCGGCGTTTCGTCAAGTACTGCCGCCAGCTTGCTCGTTGCATCGAGCGCACCCTGCAAGGCTCCGAAAAACGCGCCGGCCATCTGTGTCGAAAAGCCGAAACCGATCGCCGTCGCCGCAGCCATTGCCGCAGCGGGGTTGACCATCACCGGCGGCACGGGCAGCGCGCGAGCGTTTTCCAGCATCTCGGCAGCAAGACGACCGAAGTCGGCCGAGAAATCAGCCGCTCCTTCCTTCTTCATGCTGTCGGACGCCTTCGTCGTCATCGCCCTTACTCTGCAGCCTCAAGAACCGCCCCGTGATCCAGCGCGCTTGCCGTATACTGGTCGATACGCGCTTCGATCTCGTGACGGAAGTTCCGGATCAGACCCTGCACCGGCCATGCAGCGGCATCACCGAGCGCACAGATAGTGTGACCTTCGATTTGCTTGGTGACCTGGAACAGCATGTCGATTTCGCGCTTCTGGGCATTGCCCTTGGCCATGCGCTCCATCACACGCCACATCCAGCCGGTGCCTTCGCGGCACGGCGTGCACTGGCCGCAGCTCTCATGCTTGAAGAAGGCCGAGATGCGAGCGATCGCCTTGACGACGTCGGTGGACTTGTCCATGACGATCGCGGCAGCCGTACCGAAGGACGAGCCGACAGCGCGAAGGCCGTCGAAATCCATCGGGCAGTCGATAATGTCCTTGGCCGGGACGATTGGGCACGATGCGCCGCCCGGGATGACGGCGAGCAGGTTGTCCCAGCCGCCGCGAATACCACCAGCGTGACGATCCACGAGTTCACGGAAGGTGATGCCCATTTCTTCTTCGACCGTGCACGGCTTGTTGACGTGACCGGAAAGCATGAAAAGCTTGGTGCCGACGTTGTTCGGACGACCAATCGAGGAGAACCAGCCCGCACCACGACGCAGGATGGTCGGAGCAACGGCGATCGACTCAACGTTGTTCACGGTCGTCGGGCAGCCATAGAGACCCATGTTCGCCGGGAACGGCGGCTTCAGGCGCGGCTGGCCCTTCTTGCCCTCGAGGCTTTCGAGCAATGCCGTCTCTTCGCCGCAAATATACGCGCCAGCACCATGATGGACGTAGATGTCAATGGGGTAGCCGAGCTTGTTGCTCTTGCCGAGCAGACCGTAGTCATAGCATTCGTCGATAGCAGCTTGCAGCGCTTCACGCTCGCGGATGTATTCACCGCGGACGTAGATGTAGGCGGCGTTCGCACCCATGGCGAAGCTTGCGATGACGCAGCCTTCGATCAGCGTATGCGGATCGTGGCGCATGATATCGCGGTCTTTGCAGGTACCGGGCTCCGACTCATCAGCATTGACGACGAGATAGTGCGGGCGTCCGTCGCTTTCCTTCGGCATGAAGGACCACTTGAGACCGGTCGGGAAGCCCGCGCCGCCACGTCCGCGAAGCCCCGAGGCCTTCATCTCGTTGATGATCCAGTCGCGACCCTTTTCGAGGATCTGCTTTGTGCCGTCCCAGTGGCCGCGGCTCATCGCGCCCTTCAGGGACTTGTCCTTAAGGCCGTAGATGTTGGTAAAGATGCGGTCTTTATCTTGTAACATGCTTCACCTTCTTACCGCGGCTTCTTACCGAAAACCTTGATATATTCCGCTTCGCCGCCCTTGGCGAGCGCCTTGGCCTGCTTGACCCAATCGTCGCGCTCGATACGGCCCTTGAAATTCAGGTAGCCGTCAACCCATTCGCGTTCGGCCTTCTTCCATACCGCGACCTGCGCGAAGGTGAAGATTCCGATCTCATGCAGGGTCGCTTCGATCTTCGGGCCGACGCCGGAGATCATCTTCAGATCGTCAGGCGTCGCGGGCTTTTCGACGCCGGCGGGGCGGTTCTTGTCGCTGAGCGAGGGCTTTGCGGCATGCTCGACCTGCGCAGCCGTGGCGGGGGCCGGCTGCTCTTCAACAGCCTTGACGTTCTTCGCGGCGGCCTTCGGATCAGTCGCCGGCGTCTTCAGCGCAGCATTCGTCTCGACGTCGGTGCTCTTTGCACGCGCAGCTTCGGACGGCGGGACCGGTGCTGCATCGACCGTTGCAGTCACAGCTTCCGCGACGGTCTTCTTGGCAGAAGCCTTCTTTGCCTTCGGCTCTTCGCTCAGCAGCGTCGTCGGGCCGCCTTCCGGCGAGGAGAAGTGACGATCGATTTGCGGACCAACCTCGATGCTTGCGCCATTGCCGACCTCAAACGCGTCGATGATCTCTTCAAGGCGCTCAGGCGTCAGATCTTCATAAGTATCCTTGCCGATCATGACCATCGGAGCGTTGACGCAGGCCCCGAGACATTCAACTTCTTCCCAGGAAAGCGTACCCTCGGCGTTCCGCTCAAAGGGATGATGATGGATCTTGCTCTTGCAAACCGCCATCAGGCTTTCCGAGCCGCGCAGCATGCAAGGCGTCGTCCCGCAGACCTGGATATGGGCGCGCGTGCCGACCGGGTTCAGCTGGAATTGCGTGTAGAAGGTCGCGACCTCGAGAACACGGATATAGGCCATGTCGAGCATGTCGGCGATCTGTTCGATCGCGGCGCGCGTGACCCAACCATCCTGTTCCTGCGCCCGCATCAGCAGCGGAATGACCGCCGATTGCTGACGGCCTTCAGGATATTTCTTGATCGTCTTTTCCGCCCAGGCAGCGTTCTCATCATTGAAGGCGAACGCGGCAGGCTGGAATTGATCTTCGGCTAATCGACGAACGGACATTCTTCCTCACGCCTTGTCAGTTTATGGTCCCACACTGCGATGCCGTCAGAGACTTCATCTCGCACGCGTAGGCCGACTGGTTTTTTTGCAAAAACACAACGAACTTGCCGCCGTTCGGAACGGCGGCCTTGATTTCATAGCCCTTGGACAAGAGCTCACCCAGAGAGGCCTTTGCCGCCGGTGGCTGCACCTCGTCCTGGCCCAGCTTCGGCCCCATTCCGCCGACTTCCTGGGCGAAGGCCCCGGAAGCAGCGAAAAGAACGATAGCGACAAGCCGCAACAGCTTCATCAGCGGTCTACCTCACCGAACACGATATCGAGCGAGCCGAGCACGGCTGTCACGTCAGCGAGCATGTGCCCCTTGCAGAGGAAGTCCATCGCCTGCAGGTGCGCGTAGCCCGGTGCACGAATCTTGCAGCGGTAGGGCTTGTTGCTGCCATCGGCGACCACGTAGACGCCGAATTCGCCCTTCGGCGCTTCGACAGCCGCGTAAACCTCGCCGGCCGGCACATGATAGCCTTCCGTATAGAGCTTGAAGTGGTGGATGAGCGCTTCCATCGAACGCTTCATCTCGCCGCGCTTCGGCGGAACGACCTTGCCGTCGATCGACGAGACCGGACCGGTCTTCGCACTTCCCATAAGGCGCTCGACGCACTGCTTCATGATACGAACCGACTGGCGCATTTCGATCATGCGGATCAGGTAGCGATCGTAGCAGTCGCCGTTCTTACCGATCGGAATGTCAAATTCCATATCGTTGTAGCACTCATAGGGCTGCGAGCGGCGCAGGTCCCAGGCAGCGCCCGAACCGCGCACCATCACGCCCGAAAATCCCCACGACCACGCATCCGCCAGCGACACAACACCGATATCGACGTTACGCTGCTTGAAGATGCGGTTGTCGGTCAGAAGCCCTTCGATATCATCGAGGATTTTCAGGAACGGATCGCACCACTTGCCGATGTCCTCGACCAGTTCCGGCGGAATGTCCTGGTGGACGCCGCCCGGACGGAAGTAGGCAGAGTGCATACGGGCGCCGCAGGCGCGCTCGTAAAACACCATGAGCTTTTCGCGCTCTTCGAAGCCCCAGACCGGCGGCGTCATCGCGCCGACGTCCATCGCCTGCGTCGTCACGTTCATGATGTGCGACAGAATTCTGCCGATTTCCGAGTAGAGAACACGGATCAGCTGGCCACGAATCGGAATCTCGAGCTTCAGCATCTTTTCGACGGCGAGCGCGAAAGCGTGTTCCTGGTTCATCGGCGCGACGTAGTCGAGACGATCGAAATAGGGAACGGCCTGCAGGTAGGTCTTCGTCTCGATCAGCTTTTCGGTCCCGCGATGCAGAAGGCCGATATGCGGATCGACGCGCTCGATGATTTCACCGTCGAGTTCAAGCACGAGGCGCAGAACACCGTGCGCGGACGGATGCTCCGGTCCGAAATTGATCGTAAAATTGCGAACGTTATGTTCAGTCATAGCGACGCGCTCCGCGCTGGCAATTGGCATGAGACGGCGAACAGAGAGGCTTCAAGAAATCCGAGCTCATCTTCACTTCGCCGCCTTCTCGTCTCCCGGCAGCACGTATTCGGTGCCTTCCCAAGGGGACATGAAGTCGAAATTGCGGAATTCCTGCTTCAGCTCGACGGGTTCGTAGACAACGCGCTTGGCAGCATCGTCATAACGCACCTCGACGTAACCGGTTGTCGGGAAGTCCTTGCGCAGCGGGTGCCCCTCGAAACCGTAGTCGGTGAGAAGACGGCGCAAGTCAGCATGACCGGAGAAGGGAATGCCGTACATGTCCCAGGCTTCGCGCTCGAACCACTCGGCACCCTTGTAAACGCCGGTTGCCGACGGCACCGACTCGCCGTCAGCCACGGCGACCTTGATGCGGATGCGCAGGTTCTGCTTCGGCGACAGCAGGTGATATACGACGTCGAAGCGCTTTTCGCGCTGCGGCCAGTCGACACCGCAGATATCGATCATGCTGATGAAACCGCAGCGCGCATCGTCGCGCAGGAACGTC
The DNA here is from genome assembly GCF_014193145.1 of Rhizobium sp. BK060. NCBI lineage: Bacteria > Pseudomonadati > Pseudomonadota > Alphaproteobacteria > Hyphomicrobiales > Rhizobiaceae > Rhizobium > Rhizobium sp. BK060. Next base: position 25,570 of record NZ_JACHYW010000040.1, on the reverse strand, counting down.
AGCAGCGCCAGAATCGTTTCCGGCGTCGCAGTCACGTTAAGCTCATTGTAGCTGATGGCTGCATCGACAAAGAGATCGCCCCGCATCTCGCGGAGATACGAAGACAGTTCGCTCAAGGCTTCAGTCATGACAGTCCTCCGCCCTTAGCGCTCGATCGTTCCGGTTCGACGGATCTTCTTCTGCAGAAGCAGCACCCCGTAGAGCAGCGCTTCTGCCGTGGGGGGACAGCCCGGCACGTAGATATCGACAGGAACGACACGGTCGCAACCACGCACGACCGAATAGGAATAGTGATAGTAACCGCCGCCGTTGGCGCAGGATCCCATAGAGATAACATAGCGCGGCTCAGGCATTTGGTCATAGACCTTACGGAGCGCCGGCGCCATCTTGTTGGTCAGCGTGCCGGCAACGATCATGACGTCAGACTGGCGCGGCGACGCGCGCGGAGCGACACCGAAGCGCTCCATGTCGTAACGCGGACCGGAGACCTGCATCAGGCCTTCGACTGCGCAGCAGGCAAGACCGAATTGCATCCACATCAGCGAGCCCGTACGGGCCCAGGTGATGAGATCGCGGGTCGAGGTAACGAGAAAGCCCTTATCGGCCAGTTCATCGTTGATTTCGCCGAAGAAGGCGCTGTCGCTGCCGATCGGCTTGCCCGTTGCCGGGTCGATGACGCCTTTCGGGTGCGGCGCGACGAGCGCCTTATCGCTTTGGGCTACTCCCATTCCAGGGCTCCCTTTTTCCATTCATAAATAAAGCCGATGGTCAGCACAGCGAGGAAGACCATCATGGACCAGAAACCAAACCAGCCGATCGCGCCGAACGAAACAGCCCACGGAAAGAGGAAGGCGACTTCGAGGTCGAAGATGATGAAGAGGATCGACACCAGATAAAAACGGATATCGAACTTCATGCGAGCGTCGTCGAATGCATTGAAGCCGCACTCGAAAGCCGAAAGCTTTTCCGAATCGGGCGCCTTGAAGGCAACGGCAAACGGCGCGATCAGAAGCGCCAGGCCGATTACAAGGGCGATACCAATAAAAATAGCGATCGGAATATAGGAACTGAGCAGTCCAGTCATCAGGTTCATCCCTGCTTGCGGCTGCGCCAGGAAGGCACCAGTGGGCAATTGCCCGGCAAGCGAACGTGCGTTGCAACAGAGCCGTCGTTAGCGCAGCCAGCGCCAGGGCGCAAGACTTTTAGAGCACCAATTCGACTGTCGAGGCGCGACATTATCAAGCAGATGCAATGATGTCGCGACAAATCCACACTAGTTGATTCAGACTGCATGTCAGCCCGTCGGATATTGCATGGCTCGCAACAAAGGAGAAAGTCCAAACCAAGAGAGAACTGCGAAAACCGACGCTCGCCCGGGACACCATATTATAGAAAGAGAGAAGAAAATGGCGCGAGTGACGGGGCTCGAACCCGCGACCTCCGGCGTGACAGGCCGGCACTCTAACCGACTGAGCTACACCCGCGCATCGTGGACAGAAGGACCGGACCAAGCGCCACACGGCACTCCATTTTGAAATGGCGCGAGTGACGGGGCTCGAACCCGCGACCTCCGGCGTGACAGGCCGGCACTCTAACCGACTGAGCTACACCCGCATTCATTTCAAGCGATCCGGAAGCTTTCGCGTCCGTGTCAAAGCAGCTTCGCCGCTTCGATGAGCGGCTAACTAAGGGGTTCGCATTTGAGTGTCAAGCAGCTTTGGAGACAAAACGATGACAGTCTGCGAATTGTTTTTGGAGAACGAAAATCCCTAGGCAAATTCAGTGTATTATTAGAGGAGTGCTTGTCGGGCTTGCACAAGCAATCAATCCCCGAGCCCTCACGCTGTACTCGCCGGCGGCTTTCTACAGCTCAGAAATCGCCGAGACGAAAGCCGGGTGAGCAGCTCCATTCAAAAAAATCAAAAAATCTTCACAAACACTCTTGCGGTTTGTCCGCGATCCGCATAGATCACGGCCACCGACGCGGCGGGCCGAACCGGACCGATCTCGCGAGGGCGATTAGCTCAGTTGGTAGAGCGCCTCGTTTACACCGAGGATGTCGGGAGTTCGAGTCTCTCATCGCCCACCATTTCTTTCCTACATACTCATAGTTTGCTGCTGATGATGGCAACGTATCGGATCCGCTCGAGCAGGTGGCGTGCGTTGCGTACCCCCCTCGCTGCGCCAGAGTGCTCATTTACTTCGTTTTAATTGAGCGGGCGCAGTATTGTCCTCATAAGTTGTTTGTCATACGGAGCATGATGTTCCGCGGTGGCTTTCTACATACGTCATTCTTCTGCTTTCCGGCACAGCGCAAGCGGTTGCAGGAAAAGCTTCCAGCATAGCTTGCCTGCAATAGTGACACAGCCGGCCATGGCCGCCGCTCATGTCACCCAGCCTCGTCAGTGGTAAAGACGAAGTCACGTCGGAGAGGGCATCTGGTGCAGTCCAATACGCACACGAATCTAGCCTTTCGCATTGCAACGGTTTTGCAACAACTTGGAATCGAAGGGCTGCCGCGCAACTATGAGCTCGTATTCGAGGCCCTGACTGGCAACAGTCCGGATCTCGCCCGCGAGCTAAGATCACTTGGCCCGGTAAAGACACAGGAGGCCCTGGATGGAATCGGACGCCGTTACCTGCCCCACCACTTCGAAGGCAGCCTGCTCGAGGCCCGTTCCGGCCAGGTGCAGCAGGAACTGCAGAGCATTCTCTCCCTACTCAACGAGGAAAAGTCAGCACTGACGCGCTACGGAAGTATCATCAGCCAAGCGGCCCGCGTCTTTGAAGCCAATGATGTGACAGACACGGCCGCGCTCACGCGATCGCTGCAATCGGTAAGCTCGGCAACACATACTCGCGAGGCGCAAAGTGCAATGCTCGCTTCCAAGGTGGTGGAAAAATCCCAGAAGCTCGAGGAGGTACAGCGCGAGGCCGCCGCGGCAAACGCCGCAAGATTTGTCGATACGTTGACCGGCCTGGGGAACCGTCGGGTATTCAACAAGGAACTCGCCAATGTCTATGAGAAATCAGGACTGCCTGATCTGTGCGGAATCGCCTTTGCGGATATCGACCGCTACGAGACCATTGCAGCCGTTCCAAACCTTCTTGAGCCCGTCCTCAGGAAAATCGGCGAGTTGATCCAGGCGATGTTCGGTGAAAAGGATCTGGCCTGCCGCTTCGATCGGGGGCGCTTCGGTTTCATTTTCCGAACGGCGGACGAGACGGAGATCATGCGGCTTGTCGATAGGCTCCGCGATCGGCTTAGGGGATTGCCGGTGGTGCATCCCGTATCGGGAAAACGGGCAGCGCCAATTTCATTCTCGGTCGGGATATGTATGTCGAAGGAAGCCCGGACGGCTGATGCGCTTATAGCATTCGCCGAACAGGCGCTCGGCATGGCCAAGGCATCGGGCGGAGACAACGTCTCTGTCCATGGTGTGGCCAATGTCTCGCATGTGCCCAAGGACTGGCTGATCTATCGGTAAGATCAGATCGCAGCGATCTGTCGTTGCGCCTCCCGAAGAAGCCTAGCCAACATCGCGTTGCGCTGGCTATAAGGTGGTTCCCGCGGGCCGCAAGGTCCAACAACACACGCATTATCCGAGACATCATCATGAAGACACGCGAGGAACGGCAGGCACAGCGGGCTAGTATGCCGCGCACACAGTTGAGCACGCACCATATGGAAAATGCACGGCTGCTGCCTGATCGGAGCGAATTGCTCTACCGTATCCCGAACGGCGGCATCGGCGTCGAAGTTGGAGCTGCCTTTGGGGAGTATACGGCGGAAATCCTTGAGAAGAATCGGCCTGCACAGCTTTACCTGATCGATCCTTGGAGCATGGACCGCTACAGTTCGGGGCTCGATCAAATCCACAATCAGTTCAAAGACCAGATAGAGAGTGGCCAATTGCACCTGATGCAGGGCACATCGCTCGAAAAGCTCGCCGAATTCGAAGATGACTTTCTCGACTGGGCTTACATCGACACCGATCATTCCTTCGGGCTCACCTGGCAGGAACTCCTGCTGTGCGAGAAGAAAGTGAAACGAACGGGAAGAATCGCCGGGCATGACTTTTGCACCGGCAATGCCGTTAAGCCGATCGTCTACGGCGTCGTCGAAGCGGTCACCAAGTTCTGCAAGGACTATGGCTGGCAATTCGAGTTCCTGACGGTCGAATCGCACGCTCACTTTTCCTATTGCCTGAAGCGCCTCTGAGCCGCTTCAGGCCTTTCCTGCGTATTGCTCGTCGCTGACCTGTCCCATCCAGTCGGCGGCGCTGCCGTCCAGCGCTTCATGGATCGCGATGTGGGTCATTGCGGTATCGGGTCCGGCGCCATGCCAGTGCTTTTCGCCCGGCGCGAACCAGACCGTGTCGCCGGCGCAAATTTCACGAAGGGGGCCGCCCTCGCTCTGCGCCAGCCCCTTGCCTGCGGTGACGATCAGGGTCTGCCCCAACGGGTGCGTATGCCAGGCGGTTCGAGCGCCCGGTTCGAACGTGACGCTGACCACCCTCACCCTTGCCGGGGTTGGCGCGTCCATCAGTGGGTCCTGACGGACCGACCCCGTGAAATATTCTTTCGGCGCCTTCATAGAGGGCCGCGATCCGCAGGGTTTGATCTCCATCGACGTTTCCTTTTCGAGCATGACGATCTGTCCAGGCGACCGTAAGCCAAGCGGCTTCATTGTCCAAGCGACGCATTGCTCGGTCCCAGGCTGCGTGGCCCTGACCACAGCGCCTTGTCACCAATCGGAGACAGGAGCGAATCCGACGATAACCGCGGATAGCAGAGCGCGCTCCGAATCGTGGCGTTCATGTCGCTCCGCAGAAGAAATGGCGGCGCTCCGGCGATGCCGCCCTATCTCAGCTGCAGGCGCTTGCTCCTTGCCTGGGCGACTGCTAGGGCGAGGCATTTCATCACGCGGAGGATTTCCATGAAACAGCATTCTTTCGGCCACCTGCCCCATACCGTCACGAATATCGGCTTCGGCGCATGGCAGATCGGCGGCGCCTGGGGCGATGTCAGCGAAGCCGACGGCCGCGACGCCCTGAATGCGGCGCTCGACGCCGGCATGACCTTCATCGACACCGCCGACGTCTATGGCGACGGCCGATCGGAAAAGATCATTGCCGACGTTCTTGCGAGCCGTGGCGGCGAACGGCCGATGGTTGCGACCAAGGCAGGGCGCCGGCTGAACCCGCATGTCGCCGATGGCTACACCAAGGCCAACCTCGAAGGCTTCATCGATCGCAGTCTCAAGAATCTGCGCGTCGACGGCCTCGACCTCGTGCAGTTGCACTGCCCTCCGACAGAAGTGCTTTATCGCCCGGAGGTCTTCGAAGCCCTGAATGAGCTGCAGAAGGCCGGCAAGATCATGGGCTACGGCGTCAGCGTCGAGAAGGTCGAGGAAGCGCTGAAGGCGATCGAGTATCCTGGCGTCGTCAGCATCCAGATCATCTATAACATCTTCCGTCAGCGGCCCGATCACCTGTTTTTCCAGGAGGCGCGGCGGAAGAACATCGCCGTCATCGCCCGCGTGCCGCTTGCAAGTGGTCTGCTCTCCGGAAAGATCACCCGCGATACGAAGTTTGCGAGCGACGATCACCGCAATTTCAATCGTCACGGCGAGGCATTCGATGTCGGTGAGACGTTCGCTGGCGTTCCCTTCGAGGTCGGCCTGCAGGCGGTGGAGGAAGTGCGCAAGCTCGTTCCCGCTGGCGCGACGATGGCGGCCTTCGCGCTGCGTTGGATCCTGATGAGCGATGCAGTCACCGTCGTCATTCCGGGTGCACGCAATGCCGAACAGGCACGCGCCAACGCGGCGGCGGCAAGTCTCGCGCCGCTCTCGCATGAGGTGATGGACGCCACACGCGAGATCTACGAGCGCCTCGTCGCTCCTTATGTCCACCAGCGCTGGTAAAGCAGCCGCAAGAAAAATGGCCGGGCGTAGACCCGGCCATTCTGTTTCATGCCAATCTCAGTTTGTGCCAACGAGATTGACCTGGAAGAACAGAGTTTCGCCCGAGGAATCATCGACGCCGTCATTGTCCGTGACCGCGTAGGCCTTGCCGGAGGCATCGAAAACGAAGCCCTCGAGCTTGTCGAGGACATAGCCATTGGTGGCGGTCTTCAGCTCCGGAAGGAAGTCGTGGGCTTCAATCTTCTTGACGACCGGCAGTTCGCCACCGAGCTTGGCGGGCTTCAGGTCCGATATCGCTACCTTGTAGAGCTTCTTCAGTCTCGCTGCGTCGCCGACAAGGTTATCGCGTTCGATGATGTAGACGCTATCGCCATGAGCGGAGATTTCGGAGAGACCAATCCAGCCCGCTTCGGATTTGTCGAGCGGATAGCGGACGGCACCCCACTCCTTGCTTTTCGGATTGTAGGAAACAAGTTTGACAAGGCCCTTCTCGTCATCCTTCCACTCGCGCTGGACGGCCATCCAGAGCGTCGCGTCGTCGCCGGAGCCGACGATCGTCACACCTTCGAAGCCGTAGCGGATTTCGTTCGCTGCCAATTCTTTGGGAAGTGAGATCTCTTCCTTGATCTCGCCTTTCGGATTGACGTGATAGAGAGCGTGCGGCACCAGCTTCTCAGTGTTGCCTTCGGACGCCAGCCAGAACCAGCCCTTTTCATCAACGGCCACACCCTCGATGTCGAGCTTCTGTGCCGGTTGGCCGTCGCGCTTTACGGTCAGCGTTTCGGTGATCACGGCCGGCTTCCTGGTTGCGTCGATCGTGTAGATCGTCGGCTGCATGCCGAGGACACTATCGCTGACGGCAAACAGCTGTCCCGACTTTTCCGGAACGGCAGCAAGACCGGAAAGCGCCGCGAAGCCGACCGGGTTGCTATCCTTCTCGGCCGCAACGATCTGCGGATAGGCCGCCTCGCCCTCGGCGAGTTCGTAGAGCATCACGTGCGACCGTGGGCCGCCGTCCTCGCCAAGATCGACTTCGTTGGCGGTCGCGAGGAGATTGCGCGTCGGTACGGCCACAGCGCCTTCAGGTGAAACGCCGGACGGAAGAATCTGGACCAGTTCAGGCTCCGCACCGGTATCCCTGTAGACGCCGACGACAGAGGCGCGCTCTGCGAGCAGGAATATGTATTTCTGGCCTCCGATCGTCGCCACTTCCAGACCTTCCGGCTCGACGCCCTTGGCGGATGAACGCTTGTCCGGATAGTGGCCGATATTGGCGACGGCACGTTCGAAGGAAGCACCGGATTCGTAGAGCACCTTGCCGGTCTTGTCGAAAATCGTGAAACCGCGCGAGCCGCCTTGATAGTCGCCTTCGTTGGCAACGACCAGGCGGTTATTGTCGAGCCACTTCACCGCGTCAGGCTCACGGGGGGTGCCCTTGAGTTCGCCGGTGAACTTCAGGGCACCATCGCGTTTGGTGTCGATGCCGGCCAGATCGACACTGCCAGCGGAGAAGTGCGTCTTCACCGTTGCAGTTGCCGCGTCAATGATGACGATTTCGTTGTTTTCCTGAAGGGTCAGGGCAATCTCGTTCTGGTCGTTGAACGAGACGAATTCTGGTTCCGGATCTTCGGGCGCAATGCCCGCAAGGCCTGTCAGCGTGACGTGCTTGATCGAGCTGCAATCGACCGTGCCGTTCTTGACTTGGAACACGGCGAGCTCGCCTGCCGGCATCTGTGGAATCTTGCCGTCGTTCACCTCTTCGTCACGCTCGTTTTCGATCGCGATCGCGCCGAGCGTCTTGTCCTTGTTGAGTGCGATCGAATCCGGCTGGCCGCCGAGATCGCAGCTGCTCTCGACCTTCTTGGTTGCAACGTCGACGATCGCAAGGCGCCCCGAGGGCTTCGCCTTGCTCTCTGACGTATTGACGGCCACCAGCGCCTTGCCGGCGGCGGACGTCACGGAGGTCGGCTCGCCGTCCATCATCAGCGCGCCCCCGGCCTTCGGCGCCTTGGCGTCTGAGATATCGACAAATCCGATCGCACCGAGCGGGCTATCGCTATAGATCAGCGTCATGCCGTCGTCGGTGGCCGTGATTATTTCCGCCGAAGTGGCCGAAAGCTTGTCTTTTCCCTCGGGCAGGTTGGATGCCACCGGAAAAGTTGCGATGCGGTTGAAAACGGGCTCTGCGGCGGCCGGAAACGCGGCCGTCGTCAGAAGCGCTGCAACGAGCACTGTCTTGCGCGATAGAGTTGTCATGAAATCCCCCATGAATTCAAACAAAGGGGTTTTGCGGGATAGGCATGACACCGGAATGACACTGCCGTCACATTCTGACTGCGCTAGCCGGTCTCCCGTTCCTTCTTCATTTCGTTCCTCATGATGAAGAGCGATGCACCAAGGATCAGCATCGCCCCCAACCACAAATAGCCGGTCGGCGCATAACCAAAGACCAACCAGCCGGCGAAAACATTGAGCGGCAGCTTGAGATCGTCGAAGGGCTGGATGTAGGCGGCATCGGCCGTTGAATAGGCAAGTGTCAAGAAATACTGGGCCATCACGGTGAGGAGGCCTGCCGCAACGAAAAGCAGGAGCGTCATACCGGAAGGGATGCTGAATCCCGCGGCGACCGCCAATCCGCCGTTGATGGGCGTCAGGAGAGCCAGCAGCCAGACGGTGATGGTTTCCGGCCGTTCGACCCCGGTAAGCTCTTGGTGATCAGCGACGAGGCACCCCAGAGAAGCGCCGAGAGGATTGGAAGGAGCGCCGCCCAACTGAAGCTGTCCGACCAGGGCTGCAGGATGATCATCGCTCCGACGAAGCCGGTGCCAGTCGCCACCCACCGTGCGAGGCCGATGTATTCACCAAGGAAGATGCGTGCGCCCATGATGATGAAGAATGGCGAAGTCATTACCAGGGCGATCGCCTGCCAGATCGGCACGGACGCAAGCCCTGCGACCCAGGTCATCACACCGAAGGCTGCCAAGGCGACACGCACGACGTGACGCCAAGGATAGCGCGTTCGCATTGCTCCAAAGCCGACGCGCCGGAGAAAGGGCAACGAGAAGACCAGCGCAAAGGCATATTGCCAGAAGGCTGCAGAGGCGGAGGGGAAGGCGAGCCTCATCGTCAGCCATTGCGTGACGACATTGAGGATCGAGAAGGCGATGCCTGCAGCGACCATCCAGGCAGCGCCGATCATTGCTCGCGAAGCAGAAAATGTAGGGGAAGTCTGATTCATGTTTTCTTTCCGAAACCAACACAAATCAGGACGCATGAGCGCGATACCGCAGCCAGGACAGAATTCGCCCTCGCCCGCTCCGCTCATTCTCTTTCATCCGGACTGTAACCGTCGGCTCCGGAATTGCACCGGATCTGCTGACCCTTTCGACACCGGCCAAAAGGCGCTCGCGGACTTGAGCCGAGGCCCTTACCGCCGGTGGGGACTTTCACCCCGCCCTGAGAACAGTATTTTCGTAAGACATACCTCGCGTGCCGACAAGTCCGCGAAATACAAAAAGGGTCCGGCCGTGGCCGAACCCTTCGAAACTTGCACCGCCGGTCTCGTTGCCCGGCCGACAAGCAAATTCATATCAGCCGTTAACGGCGTCCTTCAGGCCCTTGCCGGGCGTGAACTTCGGCACGTTGCGAGCCGGAATATCGACTTCAGCGCCGGTGGACGGGTTGCGGCCCTTCGTGGCTGCGCGATGGGAGACGGTGAAGCTACCAAAACCAGCGAGGCGAACGTCGCCCTTGCCCTTCAGTTCAGCCTGGACGACTTCGAAAACAGCATCAACTGCGGAAGCAGCGTCGGTCTTCGAGAGTCCTGCCTTTTCGGCAACTGCGGACACGAGTTCATTCTTGTTCATGTTTCCACCCCTTTCTAAATGGTTCGAAACGACTCAAATCTATAAGCTAGGCACAGAATAGAGTTCATCAGGCCCGCCGCACCCCAAAGACCCTGCAAATCAAGGAAATGCAAGCACCTGCGTGTCAATTTCACAAAAAAAGGCTGGCGAAAACACCAGCCTTTTCAGGGTTTTTAAGCAATTGGGCACGAATGTGGCAAACAAAGCTCAGTGAGCTATGGTTGCACCTGTTTCATCGAGCCCTTCGACCGTTGCAATGACCGGCGTTTCCACCGTGCCATCCCACTCGATCGCTTCCGGTCTGCGGACCAGCGCATGCTTGATCACCTCGCCCATGCGGGACACCGGGATGATCTCCATGTTGTTCTTCACGTTGTCCGGAATCTCCGCCAAATCCTTGGCGTTTTCTTCCGGGATCAGCACCTTCTTGATGCCACCGCGAAGCGCTGCGAGCAGCTTTTCCTTCAGGCCGCCGATTGGCAGAACACGACCGCGAAGAGTAATCTCACCAGTCATGGCCACATTCTTGTCGACCGGGATACCGGTCATGATCGAGACGATTGCGGTTGCCATGGCAACACCGGCCGACGGACCATCCTTCGGCGTCGCACCTTCCGGCACGTGCACGTGGATGTCGCTCTTGTCGAAGCGCGGCGGCTCGATGCCGAAATCGACAGCGCGCGAGCGGACGTAAGATGCCGCTGCGGAGATCGACTCCTTCATGACTTCCTTCAGGTTGCCGGTCACGGTCATCCGACCCTTGCCCGGCATCATGACGCCTTCGATCGTCAGCAGTTCGCCGCCGACTTCCGTCCAGGCCAGACCGGTGACCACGCCGACCTGATCTTCGCGTTCTGCTTCGCCGTGGCGGAAGCGCGGAACGCCCAGATAGTCGTCGATGTTTTCGGCCGTCACATGAACGGACTTCGTCTTGCCCTTGATGATCTCGGTCACCGCCTTGCGGGCGAGCTTCATCAATTCGCGTTCGAAGTTACGAACACCGGCTTCGCGGGTGTACTGCTGGCTGATCGCCATCAGGGCATCGTCGCTGACCGAGAATTCATTCGGCTGCAGAGCATGCTCCTTGATGGCCTTCGGCAGCAGGTGTCGCTTGGCGATCTCACGCTTTTCGTCTTCGGTGTAGCCGGCGATGCGGATGACTTCCATGCGGTCCATCAAGGGCGCCGGAATGTTCAGCGTGTTCGCCGTCGTGATGAACATCACGTCCGACAGGTCGTATTCGACCTCCAGGTAGTGATCCATGAAGGTCGAGTTCTGAGCCGGATCCAGCACCTCGAGCAGAGCAGACGACGGATCGCCGCGGAAATCCTGACCCATCTTGTCGATCTCGTCGAGCAGGAAGAGCGGATTGGACTTCTTCGCCTTCTTCATCGATTGGATGACCTTGCCGGGCATCGAACCGATGTAGGTGCGACGGTGACCGCGGATTTCAGCTTCGTCGCGAACGCCGCCGAGCGCCATGCGGACATACTCACGGCCAGTCGCCTTGGCGATAGACTGGGCAAGAGAGGTCTTGCCGACGCCCGGAGGGCCGACGAGGCACAGGATCGGACCCTTGATCTTGGTCGCGCGAGCCTGAACAGCCAGGTACTCGACGATGCGCTCCTTGACCTTGTCGAGACCGAAGTGATCGGCTTCGAGGATCTTCTCGGCGTTGTTGAGGTCCGTCTTGATCTTCGACTTCTTGCCCCACGGAATGCCGAGCAGCCAGTCGAGGTAGTTGCGGACAACAGTCGCTTCGGCCGACATCGGGCTCATTTGCCGCAACTTCTTCAGCTCGGCATCGGCCTTTTCGCGTGCTTCTTTCGACAGCTTCGTCTTGGAGATGCGTTCTTCCAGTTCGGCCATCTCGTCGCGGCCTTCCTCGCCGTCGCCGAGCTCCTTCTGGATCGCCTTCATCTGCTCATTCAGGTAGTACTCGCGCTGGGTTTTCTCCATCTGGCGCTTGACGCGCGAACGGATGCGCTTTTCGACCTGCAGGACCGAGATCTCGCCTTCCATGAAGCCGAGCGCCTTTTCGAGGCGTGCCTTGACACTGGTGGTTTCCAGCATCTCCTGCTTCTCGGTGATCTTGATCGACAGGTGCGACGCAACCGTGTCGGCGAGCTTCGAGTAGTCGTCGATCTGGCTAGCGGCGCCAACGACCTCAGGCGAGATCTTCTTGTTGAGCTTTACGTAGCTCTCGAATTCGGACACGACCGAGCGGCTGAGCGCTTCCAGTTCGACCGGATCGTCATGCGGCTCTTCGAGAACATGGCCAAGGGCTTCATAAAAGTCCTCGCGATCGGTGTAGGCGTCGATCTCGGCGCGTGCGCGACCTTCGACCAGAACCTTGACGGTGCCATCAGGCAGCTTCAGCAGCTGCAGCACGTTGGCGACGGTGCCGACATTGTGAATGGCAGAGGGTTCCGGATCGTCATCGCTCGCGTTGATCTGCGTGACGAGCATGATCTGCTTGTCCGATCCCATGACCTCCTCAAGCGCACGGATCGACTTCTCGCGGCCGACGAATAGCGGCACGATCATATGCGGGAAGACGACGATATCGCGCAGGGGCAAAACCGGATATGCGATGCTCGCAACTGACGTTTTCTTCGTCATTTTATTTCCTTTCCATCGTCCCGTTGCCGGGCTCTTCTGGCGCGGCCACTAGAACCGGGCCGCACTCCACTTGAGACAACAAGTGGAGGTTCTGACTATGCTTTTCAAGCTGCGCCATGGCCGGTGTCCCCCTGGACATGACAGCTATGCTACAACGGAACACCTTCACTCTGGAGCGCCAGGCTGGACCGGCGCTTGCCACTTCCGCGCCGGCTAACGCACAAGGCCGAAACACACCAACGGAATCATTCCATAATTGCCACGGACTTGGAAATCCGCAACGGCAGCAGAAGCGCTTTCAGACCTCTTTAGCAAGATTTATCAAGGTCGTGCACTGGTTTTGAAATAGAAAGAGGCCTGCCGACGGCAAGCCCCTTAAATTCACGGTTCGTATCTTAAAGATATCTCTAATGCCTCACGCCGAAGCGTTGGCCTTCTCGTCCTGACGATCGGCGTAGATGTAAAGCGGACGGGCGGAGCCGCGCGCCACTTCCTCGGAGATAACGACCTCACGTACGCCTTCCAGCGCCGGCAGTTCGAACATCGTGTCGAGGAGGATCTTTTCCATGATCGAGCGAAGGCCGCGAGCACCGGTCTTGCGCACGATCGCCTTGCGGGCGATCTCGCGAAGAGCGTCCTCGTGGAAGGTTAGTTCCACGTCTTCCATCTCGAACAGGCGTTGGTACTGCTTGATCAGCGCGTTCTTCGGCTCGGACAGGATCTGGATCAGCGCATCCTCATCGAGATCCTCGAGCGTCGCCAGGACCGGCAGACGGCCGATGAACTCAGGGATCAGGCCGAACTTGACCAGATCTTCCGGCTCGAGCTCGCGCAGAACTTCGCCGACGCGGCGGTCGTCCGGAGCCTTGACCGTTGCGCCGAAGCCGATCGAGGTCTTCTCGCCGCGCGCGGAGATGATCTTGTCGAGGCCGGCAAAGGCCCCACCGCAGATGAACAGGATGTTCGTGGTGTCGACCTGCAGGAACTCTTGCTGCGGATGCTTGCGCCCGCCCTGTGGCGGCACGGAGGCGACCGTGCCTTCCATGATCTTCAACAACGCCTGCTGGACGCCCTCGCCCGACACGTCGCGGGTGATCGACGGGTTGTCCGACTTGCGGGAGATCTTGTCGACTTCGTCGATGTAGACGATGCCGCGCTGAGCGCGCTCGACGTTGTAGTCAGCAGCCTGCAGCAGCTTCAGGATGATGTTTTCGACGTCCTCACCGACATAGCCGGCTTCCGTCAGCGTCGTCGCATCGGCCATGGTGAAGGGCACGTCGATGATGCGAGCGAGCGTTTGGGCAAGATAGGTCTTGCCGCAGCCAGTCGGGCCGACCAGCATGATGTTCGACTTCGCCAGCTCGACTTCGCTGTTCTTCGTGGCATGCGCGAGGCGCTTGTAATGGTTGTGAACGGCGACGGACAGGATCTTCTTCGCCTGGCGCTGGCCGATGACGTATTCGTCGAGAACCTTGATGATGTCCTGGGGCGTGGGAACGCCGTCACGGGACTTGACCATCGAGGACTTGTTCTCTTCGCGAATGATGTCCATGCACAGTTCGACGCATTCATCGCAAATGAAAACCGTCGGTCCGGCAATCAGCTTCCGGACTTCGTGCTGGCTCTTTCCGCAGAAGGAGCAGTACAGGGTGTTTTTAGAGTCGCCGCCGTTGCTGCCGCTGACCTTGCTCATATCACTTTCCTTCCAGCACGCCGCATTTCAAGGTGAAATTACGGTCCACTCATTGGCCTGCTCCACGCTTGGAGCCCCAGCCGGCCAAGGCCGTTAAGGGGTACGAACCGGTCCAAACTATGCTGTCCTGGCTCCGGCGGCAACGAATTCCCCTTCGACTGCCGATGCTATGTCATAAAAATTCAACATAGCATTAATACTTGAGATTGCCGCACCCGCCACCGGGTTTCTTCCCTTGTTCAATCACAAATGAGATAGAACTGTGGCGGATACAACACCATCCCTACTTCTCACTAGGCGGCATCGCCTTCCATCTCGACGCGAGACGTCAGAACCTTGTCGATGACGCCCCAGGTCTGAGCCTCGTCCGCATCCATGAAGTGGTCGCGGTCGAGGGTCTTTTCGACTTCCTCGTAGGTGCGACCAGTGTGCTTGACGTAAACTTCGTTGAGGCGGCGCTTCATCTTCAGAATATCGCGGGCGTGACGCTCGATGTCCGATGCCTGGCCCTGGAAGCCGCCCGATGGCTGATGCACCATGATGCGGGAATTCGGGGTGGCAAAGCGCATGTCCTTGTGGCCGGCAGCAAGCAGCAGCGAGCCCATGGAGGCGGCCTGGCCGATGCAGAGCGTCGAGACAGCAGGCTTGATGAACTGCATCGTGTCGTAGATCGCCATGCCGGCAGTTACAACGCCGCCCGGCGAGTTGATGTAGAGCGCAATTTCCTTCTTCGGGTTTTCGGCCTCGAGGAACAGGAGCTGGGCGCAGACGAGCGTGGCCATGTGATCCTCGACCGGCCCAGTCAGGAAGATGATGCGTTCCTTGAGCAGGCGCGAATAGATGTCGTAGGAGCGTTCACCGCGATTGGTCTGTTCCACGACCATTGGCACGAGGGCCATAGCGGTATCGACTGGGTTTCTCATGTGCGTCCTTTGTCAACGTCTGCCGGCTATAGCCGGGAATCAAAGAAAATGCCTTATCCCTACATAGAGCTTCCCTGCCCTCCTCTTCAAGACGCGCTGATGGATAACGTTAAGAGGGGCAGGCGTAAGGCGAACAACTTTTCGCCCGATATACGCTCATGCCTGCAAATAGCTTCGAAGAGCGAGCGGCGATCGCGCGGTCGCACAGCTTTTGTCGGTGCCAGGATGAACGAATTCTGAATCCACTTGCGACTATGCTGCGTTTACAGACCAGAAAGCCTAACCACAACTCGGCACAAAAATGCGCCGCCGAGCCAGGCGTAATTAATGAAGTTGCCAGTTTCCTCCGAGAGAATGCGCGCAATGCAAGGGGTATTGCCGTGTTCAATGTTACGACTGGATTAGCCATTTGGTGCTCGGAAGCCATGACGCTCGCGCTGGTAGCGTTCATGGCCTGGCGCCACAATGTCCGAAACAAGACCTATTTCTATTGGGGAATGGGTTTTCTTCTTAGCGGCGTGGGCTTCGCAATGGTTGCGCTGCGCGGGCAGATACCTGACATCCTCTCCATCGAGATCGGCAACACGATCGCGCTATGTGGGCAGAGCGCGTGGGTTGCCGGGTACCTGGCGCTTGACCGTCGCAAGCTCGAATGGTGGGCATTGCTGCCACCGCTCGTTTGGTTGGGTGGCGTCTTCCTGCCGTGGGTCAATGACGACTACACCAATCGCGTCATTCTCTACAACCTGGCCTCGGCCACCGGCGCGACGGCGCTAGCAATGGCAGTCTGCATGACCGGCCAGCGCAGCGAGGGCTCAAGAAGCAAACTGGGGGCTATCTTTGTGATCCAGAGCCTCCTGTGCTTCGGTACGGCGACGGCAATGGCGGTCATCGGCCCCACCGACGCGGAAGCCGCCAACTTCGCGGGCGCCGCCGCTATGGCGACGGGCTTCCTGCTGACCCTAGCGTGCGCCCTCACCTGCGTCGTCATCATGGAACGTTCGGAGAAGCATCTTCGTATGCTCAGCCTGACCGATTCGCTGACGGGCGTCTTGAACCGGCGCGGCCTTTTCGGCCGGTTCGATGACATTCAGGAGAGCGCGTTCCACAACAACCGCCAGGTCGCCGTACTGCTCTTCGACCTCGACCACTTCAAACGCGTCAACGATCGGTTCGGACACCAGGCTGGCGACATCGTGCTGACGGTCTTTGCGCGCATGGCCCGCCAGTTCGTCTCTGCCGGCGCCTTCGGTCGCATGGGCGGCGAGGAGTTTGCCGCTTTCGCGACGGTGGCCGACCAGACCGAGGCGGAAGCGCTCGCGGAATCGATCCGTGCCGAATTCTGCCGGGTCCCGGTGAGCACCGGCGACGCGATCATTCCCGCAACGGTCAGCACTGGCGTCGCCCTCGCCTCGGCCATCGAGGCCAATAGGGACAAGCTGGTTTCGGCGGCCGATCGCGCGCTATATGCCGCCAAGGCAGCCGGCCGCAACTGCACTGTCATCTTTGGTGAAGCCGAAGCGGCGGCTCCGCAGCCTCCGCAGCCCGATCAAACTAGTGGCGAACTTGTCCCAACACTTGACGACCAGATTCATGCGCTTCGCCGCGTCGGATCACTGTCCAGAGGTTGAGCCCATCTTTTCGAGGCTTGGCAAATCCGCTAAGCCTCGAAGCATGATGATCCCACCATTCCTTTCCATCGATCCCGCCGCACGTCACGTCTCCCTCGACGCAAGCAATCCCGCCTTCTACAGCGATCCGAACACCGTCTACGCCGCTCTGCACGCGCACTGCCCCACATTCTATTGGGTGCAGCAGAAGCAGTGGTTCTTCACCGGCTACGACCACGTCAACAGCCTGCTTCGCGATCGCCGCTTCGGCCGCCAGATCCTTCACATAGCCTCGCGTGATGAGCTTGGTCTTCCCGAACCGGATCAGCACGTGGCGAATTTCGATCTCGCCGAACGATACTCCTTGCTAGAGCTGGAGCCACCCGAGCACACCCGTCTGCGAACGCTCGTTAACCGCGCTTTCGTCTCTCGCCACGTCGAGAAGATGAAGCCGGAGCTTGCCGAGCTCGCCGATAGGCTCATTGATGGCTTCGAGAAGGACAACGAAGTCGAGCTGCTTTCAGCATTTGCCGATATTATTCCGGTAACGATGATTGCCCGCATGATCGGCATTCCTGTGGAAATGGGACCGCAGCTCCTGAAGTGGTCCCACGCCTACATTCGCATGTATCTCTTCGGTCGCACCCGCGAGGACGAAGATGGCGCCGAGCGGGCCGCCAAGGAATTTTCGGACTATATAAAGACGGTCATCGCCGAGCGCCGCGCCAATCCGCGGGACGATCTGCTGACGCACATGATCCACACCGAGCACAAAGGCCAGTATCTGACCGAGGACGAGCTCGTCTCGACGACGATCGTACTGCTCAATGCCGGTCACGAGGCGACGGTCCACCAGATCGGTAACTCAGTTCGCATCATCTTGGAAAGCGGGCGCGATCCGACCGAACTTTTCAAGGACGAGGCAACGACCGAACGAACCGTGGACGAGTCCCTGCGCCTCTGCGCGCCGGTTCACATTTTCCAGCGCTGGGCGCTCGAACCCGTCGAGATCGACGGCATTTCATTCAAACGAGGCGACAAGGTGAGCCTCATTCTGGCCGCTGCCAACCTCGACCCCACAAAATTCAGCGATCCGCTGACCTTCAAGCCTGACCGCAACGAGGCTGCCAACCTCTCCTTTGGCGCGGGCATCCATTTCTGCATCGGGGCGCCGCTGGCAAGACTGGAACTGAACATCGTCCTGCCAATTCTGTTCAAGCGGCTGCCAGGGCTCAGGCTCGCCCGGACGCCCGTCGTGAAAGACGTCTATCATTTCCATGGATTGGACCGCCTGGATCTGGCTTGGTAGGCCACAAATAAGAAAGCCCGCGCTCGGGAGAACGCAGGCCTTCCTTTTCGTTCCGGCGCCTTGCGGCGAGGCGTTATTCCGCAGCCTGCAGAGCCGGCACTCCGTCTTCCGGTTCCGACGGCAACTTGCCGGCTAAGGCAGCAGCAAACTTCGTCTGGTCAAGCTCATTTTCCCAGCGGGCGACGACGACCGTTGCAACCGCGTTGCCGACAAAGTTCGTCAAGGCGCGGCATTCCGACATGAAGCGATCGATGCCGAGGATCAACGCCATGCCGGCAACTGGAACCGAGGGCACAACGGAGAGCGTTGCAGCGAGCGTGATGAAGCCGGCGCCGGTGATGCCGGCAGCGCCCTTGGAGCTCAGCATCGCAACCAGCAGAAGCAGGATCTGATCCGCCAGGGTCAGCGGCGTGTCCGTCGCCTGAGCGATGAAGAGGGCTGCGAGCGTCATATAGATGTTCGTGCCGTCGAGGTTGAAGGAATAGCCCGTCGGAATGACGAGACCGACAACAGAGCGTTTGCAGCCTGCCTGCTCCATCTTGGCCATGAGGCCCGGAAGTGCCGCTTCCGAAGAGGAGGTGCCGAGAACGAGTAGGAGCTCTTCCTTGATGTAGCGGATCAAGGCCAGGATCGAGAATCCGTTGTACCGCGCGACCGCGCCGAGGACGACGAGCACGAAGAGCAGCGACGTCAGGTAGAAGGTACCGATCAGCATTGCCAGATTTGCAATGGAACCGATGCCGTATTTTCCGATCGTGAAGGCCATGGCGCCGAAAGCGCCGATTGGAGCGGCCTTCATCAGGACTGCCACCAGCTTGAAGACCGGCGCGGTCAGTGCCTGCAGGAAGTCGACGACCGGACGGCCGCGATCGCCGACCATGGCAAGCGCGATGCCGAACAGGACGGAGAAGAAAAGCACCTGAAGAATGTCGCCGTCGGCAAAGGCGCCAACGATGGTGTTCGGAATAATGTTCATCAGGAAGCCCGTGATGGTCGTGTCATGAGCTTTCGCCGCGTAACTTGCCACGGCCTTGGCATCCAGCGTCGCCGGATCGATATGCATGCCGGCGCCCGGCTGTATGACATTGGCCACCACCAGGCCGACCGCCAGTGCCAGCGTTGAAAAGACGAGGAAGTATAGCATCGCCTTACCGGCGACGCGTCCAACCTTCTGCAGATCGGACATGCCGGCAATGCCCGTCGCAACCGTCAAGAAGATGACGGGGGCGATGATCATCTTGACGAGCTTGATGAAGGCGTCGCCGAGCGGCTTCAGCGAGGAGCCGATGTCGGGATAGAAATGACCAAGCAGGATGCCGGCACAGATGGCGGCAAGAACCTGTACGTAAAGAAGTCGATAGAAGGGAACCTTGCCGCGCGGCTGCGCGACTGGAAGTGCTGCACCCATGATGTCCTCCATGTGCCCCAAAACCAAAGTGGCCTCCCGGGGCGATTGCGTTACCAAGTCAACAGCCCACGCGGCTGTTTGCGGAGGATTTGCAACATGCGTGCCAAGTCATAGATTTCATGACTAAATTATTGATTCAGAAATCATTTTCTGTAGAGATCGTAGGGTCGACCGGAAGACGTGAGCGTATTTTCGCACAAATTGATTTGACGCGAGTGCGGAATTGCACACAAGGTGAATAATGCTTCAGTCGACTTCGATGTCAGGTTTCGGCTCGTTCGACCGCACCGGCCGGCGGGCGCGGCGCGTGTGGATCGTGTTTGCCTCCGTTTCGGCAGTACTGGTCCTTGCCGCACTCTTTGCCGCGGACGTGTATGGGCGCCGCTCCGCCATCGATGCGATTGAGAGTCAAAGCCGAACCGACGCCAACCTCAAGGTCGCACTCCTCAACGCAGTCCTGGAGAGACCCCGCGCGCTACCGCTGCTTCTTGCCGAAGACCAACAGGTTCTCGATGGTCTCTCCTCCGAAGGCAACGATGCGATCGACATATTGAATCGGAAGCTTGAGCGGCTCGTCACGGGAACACAGGCAGCTGTGCTCTACGTCATCGGCCCCAACGGCATCGCCGTGTCCTCGAGCAATTGGCGGGAACCGATCAGCTTCGTCGGCAATGATTACACCTTTCGCGACTACTTCCGAAAGGCGATGGACGAAGGAACCGCCGAGCACTTTGCCCTGGGCAGTGTCAGCAAGCGCCCTGGCCTCTACATTTCCCGTCGTGTGGGCAGTGCCACAGCACCGCTTGGCGTCGTGGTCGTCAAGCTTGAGTTCGACCGACTTGAGAGCGACTGGCGCGACACGCATCGCCCCGTCTACGTTACGGATGATCGCGGCGTTGTTCTGATCACCAGCATCCCCTCCTGGCGTTTTATGATGAACAGGCCTGTGCCGGAGGCCGACCTTGCCGCCATTCGCAGGAGTCTGCAGTTCGGCGATGCGCCGCTGGCGACATTGCCGATCATGCGCCCACAGCCCATCGACGCCGAGGCATCGCTTGTTTCCGCTGTGCTTCCCGGTGGTGGTGAGGGTCAGTATCTGCGCCTCACGACACCCGTCCCCACCACGCCCTGGCATCTGGAATATCTTGTGCCCACTGACGCGCCGGTCGCGGCGTCGGTTCGCGAAATGCGGCTGCTGTCTCTGGCCGTGCTTCTACCGCTTCTCGCCATCGCGGCATTTCTTCTGTGGAGGCGCCAAGCGGCTGCGACGAAGATCGCGGAAGAACAAGCGATGCGCGAGGAGCTGGAACGGCGGGTCATCGCCCGAACCGATGATCTCAGTCGGGCACGCGACCGTCTGCAAGCCGAAATCTCCGATCATCGGGAAACGGAAGCAAGACTGCAGATCGTGCAGCAGGAGCTGGTGCAGGCGAACCGGCTCGCGATCCTCGGCCAAGTCGCGGCAGGCGTTGCGCATGAGATCAATCAACCGGTCGCGACCATACGCGCTTACGCGGACAATGCCCGCGTCTTCCTGGAGCGCAAGCAAACGAGTCCCGTCGACGAAAACCTCCAAGCGATTGCGGGCCTCACCGAGCGGATCGGCGCGATTACCGACGAATTGAAGGCCTTCGCGCGGAAAGGCCGTGCAGCGGCGGAGCCTGTTGAATTGCGCGGCGTTATCGACGGGGCGGTGGTTCTGCTGAAAAGCCGATTTGCCGGCCGGTTGGAGGCGCTCCACATCCGGCCGCCGCCAACGGGGCTATGCGTGCTTGGCAACCGGATCCGGCTTGAGCAGATTCTGATCAACCTGTTCCAGAACGCCTTGGAAGCGCTTGATGGGCGAGCCGATGCGAAGGTCGACGTCTTCGCAACCGAGACAGACGACGAGGTTGCAATCGAAGTCGCCGACAATGGTCCGGGCATTTCGCCTGCCATCCTGAAGTCGCTTTTCACACCATTCAACACGTCCAAGGAGAGAGGTCTGGGTCTTGGCCTCGTCATTTCCAAGGACATCGTAGCCGACTACGGCGGCCGCATCGACGTAACAAGCGATGAAACCGGAACCTGCTTCACGGTGCATCTGCGGAAGGCCAGAGCATGAGCGATGTAACACCGATCTTCCTCGTCGATGACGACAAGGACCTGCTGCGGGCAACCAAGCAGACGCTTGAACTCGCCGGCTTTGCCGTTTCCGCCTTTTCGGACGCTGGCGAAGCGCTGGCCGCATTGAACCCGGATTTCGCAGGCGTTCTCGTTTCTGATATCCGAATGCCTGAGATCGATGGCTTGCAACTCTTCAGCCGCGTGCAACAGCAGGACGAGGACCTCCCGGTCATCCTGGTCACCGGCCACGGCGACATTCCGATGGCGGTTAAAGCCATGCAGGACGGCGTCTACGACTTCATCACAAAGCCGTTCGCGACAGATCGACTCATCCAAAGCGTGCGGCGCGCTGCCGAAAAGCGCCGCCTCGTCATGGAAAACAGATCTTTGCGGAAAGCCACCGAAGACGCGCGCGACGACCTGCCGCTGATCGGCCAGACACCGGCGATGGAGCGGCTGCGCCACACCTTGCGGCAGATTGCCGATACTGATGTCGACGTTCTCCTTATGGGAGAAACCGGCAGCGGCAAGGAGGTGGTTGCAAGCCTGCTCCACCGCTGGAGCCGGCGCGCATCCGGCAATTTCGTCGCGCTCAACTGCGGGGCGCTGCCGGAGAGTGTGGTTGAAAGCGAGCTGTTCGGTCACGAGCCGGGCGCCTTCACCGGCGCGCAGAAGAAACGCATCGGGCGCATCGAACATGCAAGCGGCGGAACCCTCTTCCTCGACGAGATCGAGAGCATGCCACCGGCAACGCAGGTGCAGATGTTACGCGTCCTCGAAATGCGCGAGGTTACACCGCTCGGCACCAACGAGGTCCGGCCGGTCGATCTGCGTGTCGTTGCTGCCTCCAAGATCGATCTCGGCGACCCCCGCCAACGCGGCGATTTTCGAGAGGATCTCTATTACCGGCTCAACGTTGTGACGATCTCCATCCCGCCGCTCAAGGAGCGCCGAGACGATGTTCCACTTCTTTTCGGCTACTTCGCCGAGCGCGCCGCGAGCCGCTTCAAGCGGGACGTGCCTGCGATCCCGCCGTCGATCCACCGCCATCTGCGGGAACACGACTGGCCGGGCAACGTGCGCGAACTATCGCATTTTGCCGAGCGGTTTGTACTGGGAGTCGGACACGTCTTTGGCCGTATACCAGCAGCAGCACCGGAGACGGACGAAACCCTGTCGCTGCCGGACCGGCTCGAACGCTACGAGGCTCACATCATTCGCGAAGCTCTGAACGCCAACGGCGGCGACGTGCGTCGTACCATCGCGGAACTAGGCATCCCCAGGAAGACGTTCTACGACAAGCTGCAACGCCACGGCATCGTCCGCAGCGACTTCGCGTCTTCTTCCGACAGGAGCTAGGTCTATCTAGCCCTTGGAGGACAAGACGGAAATGCGTCGACGGACTCCCTCGACCCCCCTTCGCTCAGCCTGTTGCTGCGCTGAAATCAGAGTCTGATGACATAGTCCTTGCGAGTCGTTTCAACGACTTCCCAGCTTCCCTTGAAGCCCGGCTTGAGGATCATCCGATCGCCCGCGCGAAGATGCACGACATCGCCCCCATCCTCCGTCACGATGGAGTAACCGGAGAGCACGCTGAAATACTCCCACTCGTCATAGACGATGCGCCACTTGCCGGGGGATGCTTCCCATACGCCGGAATAGAAGCCGCCATCGGCCTCCTCGAGACTCCAGGTCTTGAACTGGGGATCCCCAACAAGCACACGGTCGGCGTCCGGGGCGCCGAACGCCGGTTCGACGCCGCTAATGTCAAAGGTCAGGTAGTTTGCCATCGTCTCAGTGTCCTTCGCAGCAAACGTTTGCATAAGCAGCTATTGAAATCGTGAGCTTTTTCGAGCGCGTTCGCAATATACGTTCGACACCTTCGCAGCATACCATTGTTCATCTGTTGAGCTTTCGCAGCATGCCCTTGTTCAACTTTACAACCACTGGGATAATGCTGGCGTTGGCCAATCGTGCCTCCTTCGGCTGGAGCCAAGCTTGCCAGAACGATGCGGGGAACCATCAGGATCACCTCGGAAGTCCGAGGGAAGCTTGCGCCGGCCGTCCGGCTGTCCGGCCGCTGACATGTAAGACGGGAACTCACCCAGGCGGCCGAGCGCTGTGAGGGTTAGATATTGCGACGGGTCGACCATCGGACAGGGTTTACCCGTCGCACCTTATCGTGTCCGTCCCTTATGATGTTGTGGAGCCCAAATGACGACCGGCGACGACAATCGAGACCTGGACCTACGGACCACTCCTCATCGATTTGGTCGACATCATGCCGTCTGGTGGACCTTGTTTGCGATCCTGGCGATGTTGGTGGTTGGCGCTTACGCCTACGGTGAACTGCGGTCTGCGATCACGGTTCCGCCGAAACCTGCCCCCCAGGCCGAGGACATGCCGCTGTCGACTGACCACTGAGGGAACGCGCTTTCGGCAATTGACGGCGGGAAAACGTCCGGTTTTGTCTCTTCCGAAAGCTGACCAAGTACTATTGCTGGATTTGAAGCCGGCTCCGGTCGCTGCATCGCAAAAGGAGTATGTTGCTTTGCATTATAGTCCCAATCAGTTACCGTACGTTGGGGTACGGGAACAAGAAACGCCGTGGGTTACCACGAACGCATAAGGATATCAAATGCTTGATACGCCGAACTCCAAGCCGAAAGACCTCGAAGCCATTGCCCGCACAGGAGGACCTCTCCGCCGCATGGCAGCGCGTGTACCGACCTATTTGACCGACTTGCGGGAAAACCCCGCCTGGTTGCCGATGTTCGTTCTGGCCCGTACGATACCGTTTCGCCGGGCACACTGGCTGACCGCCCACCCGGTGCCGCCGTCGGCAAAATCTGCGACGTCCATGTTTGGCGACATCAAGGCAGAAGAAGTCGCTGCGGAATTAAGAAGAACGGGCATCTTTTCCGGCCTAAATCTGCCGCCGGCGATCCGTGAGGAAATCGCGAGATTTGGACACGAGACGCCGTG
Source organism: Rhizobium sp. BK060 (assembly GCF_014193145.1). Classification (NCBI taxonomy): domain Bacteria; kingdom Pseudomonadati; phylum Pseudomonadota; class Alphaproteobacteria; order Hyphomicrobiales; family Rhizobiaceae; genus Rhizobium; species Rhizobium sp. BK060. Next base: position 1,122 of record NZ_JACHYW010000040.1, on the reverse strand, counting down.
TTTTGGCAATTTCGAGCGCGGCCTGGAGTTTCGCGCAGGAGACCACGCAGAAGCCGAGGCCGCTTCGGGCGCACCCTATTGAGCGGCCATCATTTCGAGCGAGTGCTGCAGTGCGAGGCAGCGGTCGCCGTGCAGCAGGACCCGCTACTCATCGACATTGCTAGGCATTATCTCGGCGGCGAGGCGAATTTGATTACCACGCGGACGTGGTGGAGCTTTCCGACGAAGTCGGCCTCGGAAGCCGACTTGAGCCGAGCCTCGTTCAAGTTTCATTTCGATCTCGATGACTGGCGGATGCTGAAGTTCTTCTTCTATTTGTCCGACGTCGATGCGGATGCTGGTCCCCATGTCTACGTCAAAGGCAGCCACAACCGTCGGCGGCTAAAACATCAATTGACGCTGCTCGTCGGACATTCAGTCGAGGACGTGTTGGGTTTCTATGGCGAGGAGAATGCCGTCACCATGACCGGAAGGGCGGGCACAGGCTTTGTCGAGGACCCTTTCGGCTTCCATATGGGCACGCTGGCAAAGCAAACGCCGCGTCTGATGATGGAAGTCGGATTTGGCGTGTCGAAACCGTCAAAGCGCCGTTATCATGGTGAGCCGGTCATTCGATAACCGGATTAAGCGCCGAAACGAATGGCCGCCCCGCAGCGCGCGCGAGTCACCATCTTCACACCATAGTCAATCTCTTAGAATTGGAACACGAACCGGTGCTCGCCGAAGGGACTGAGCAAGGTAATGTGCCCATTATGAGCAGTCACAATCCGAAGATAGAAATGTCTTCCGCGAGTATGCAACGGGTTTCCAAAATAGCAATGCGCGCTAGCTCAAGAAATTCTTACTGAAGGGGTACGGGGGACCTCGGCTTTTTTTACGGCCCCCCGACGAGGTCTCTCTTGTTAGTACGACTACGGAGCAGTGACCTTCGGAGGATAGCCAGTTCCGACGGTGCGAGGATTTCTTGAATGTCGCCATCGCAACCATCGTCCACATTGGACGCCAGTCTCCTCTCTGCCAGGGCTGTGTCTAATCGCGCGGTAAAATGCAAGCCCTTTTTTGAACATCGAAGCTGTCGTTTGCCGGGAGCAGTGTCGTCTTCGCGGTCGATATTAAATCGCC
>NZ_JACHYW010000039.1:0-51314 GCF_014193145.1 Rhizobium sp. BK060 | reverse complement strand
GGATTTACGCCACCGACCCTTGGTCACAAGAGCTTCGCGGTATGTTGCCCGCTCGCCCTGGTCGGCATCGCCTCATATCCGGTTCTTGTTCATCGGCCCGCAGTTGCGATCCACGCTTCCTCTCCACGTTCGGTCGCCCTTCCGCAGTTGCGCTTCTCTTCGCTCGCCATGACCAGCTTACGGTGGGACTTCCACCCACAAGAATGCGCTCATGCTGGGCGCACAACGAAAAGGCGGGGACCAGCCCCGCCTTCCAAAGAGTTTCGTGCGAACTCTAGTTCGCTCAGCTTGCCAGCGCGACCGCCACAGCCTCGATCGCCTCGTCGGCCTTTGCCCCATCTGGCCCGCCCGCCTGGGCCATATCGGGACGACCGCCGCCGCCCTTGCCGCCAAGAGCAGCCGACGCGACGCGAACGAGATCGACGGCACTGAACCGGTCCGTCAAGTCCGGGGTCACCGCAACGACTGCGCTCGCTTTGCCGTCCTCGCCCACGCCGATCAGTGCGACGACGCCGGAACCGAGGCTCGCCTTGCCATCGTCGGCAAGCCCCTTGAGATCCTTGGGATCGACGCCCGAGATCGCCTTGCCGAGGAACTTCACACCAGCGACATCACGGACCGCATCGGCAGGACCGCCCTGTCCGCCGCCCATTGCAAGCTTGCGCTTGGCGTCGGCCAATTCGCGCTCGAGCTTGCGGCGTTCATCCATGAGCGCCTCGACGCGAGCAAGAACATCGGCCGGCTGCACCTTGAGCGACGTCGCGAGCGACTTGACGCGCTCGTCCTGTTCCGCCAGGTATTCGCGCGCGGACTCGCCGGTGACCGCCTCGATACGGCGCACGCCGGCGCCAACCGCGCTTTCGCCCAAAACGCGGATCAGACCGATTTGACCGGTCGCGCCGACGTGCGTGCCGCCGCAAAGCTCGATCGAATAGGGCTTGCCCGCCTTGGCGCCACGCACGCCCTGGCCCATGGCGACGACGCGCACTTCGTCGCCGTACTTCTCGCCGAACAATGCCATGGCGCCTTCGGCAATCGCGTCGTCGACGCTCATCAGGCGGGTCGTGACCGACGAATTCTGCAACACGATCTCATTTGCCATGTCCTCGACGACCTTCAATTCGTCAGCCGTCATCGGCTTCGGATGCGAAACGTCAAAGCGCAGACGCTCGGGCGCGACCAGCGAGCCCTTCTGTGCGACATGCGTGCCCAACACTTCGCGCAGCGCCTCGTGCAGAAGGTGCGTGGCCGAGTGGTTTGCCCGCAGGCGCGAGCGACGCGCATGGTCGACCGTCAACGCAACCGGCTCGCTCGCCCTCACCGTGCCCTCGACAACGGTGCCGATATGGACGAACAGGCCCTCGCCCTTCTTCTGGGTGTCCGTGATCTCGATCTTGGCCGTATCGGAAGTAATCACGCCCGTGTCACCCATCTGGCCGCCGGACTCGCCGTAGAACGGCGTCTGGTTGACGACAATTTGAACCTTATCGCCAGCGGACGCAGAAGCGACCGAAGCACCGTCCTTCACGATGGCCTGAACGACACCTTCTGCGGTCTCGGTGTCGTAGCCAAGGAATTCCGACGCGCCGTGCTTTTCTTTGAGTTCGAACCAGATCGTCTCTGTGGCCTTGTCGCCGGAGCCGGCCCAATGCGAACGCGCTTCGGCTTTCTGACGCTCCATCGCGTCGGTGAAGCCTGATATGTCGACGCCGATTTCGCGGGCCCGAAGCGCATCCTGCGTCAGGTCGAGCGGGAAGCCGTAGGTATCATAGAGCTTGAAGGCCGTCTCGCCGTCGAGCATATCGCCCTTGCCGAGGGTCGTAGTCGCGTCGGAGAGCAGCGAAAGGCCACGCTCTAGCGTCTTGCGGAAACGGGTTTCCTCAAGCTTCAGTGTCTCGGAGATCAGCGATTCCGCGCGGACCAGTTCCGGATATGCTCGCCCCATTTCCTGGACTAGCGTCGGCAGCAGCTTCCAGATCAGCGGCTCCTTGGCACCGAGCAGCTCGGCATGCCGCATCGCGCGGCGCATGATGCGGCGAAGCACATAGCCGCGGCCTTCGTTCGAGGGCAACACGCCATCGGCAATCAGGAAGGCCGACGAACGCAGGTGGTCGGCAATGACGCGGTGGCTTGCACGACGCTCGCCCTCTGCCTTTACGCCTGTCACTTCTTCCGAAGCCTCGATCAGCGCGCGGAACAGGTCGATGTCGTAGTTGTCATGCTTGCCCTGCAGGACGGCAGCGACGCGCTCCAGACCCATGCCCGTGTCGATCGACGGCCGCGGAAGGTCGATGCGCTCTTCCTTCGTGACCTGCTCGTACTGCATGAAGACGAGATTCCAGATCTCGATGAAGCGGTCGCCGTCTTCCTCAGGCGAGCCGGGAGGTCCGCCCCATATATGATCGCCGTGGTCATAGAAGATTTCCGAGCATGGGCCGCACGGGCCGGTATCGCCCATCGCCCAGAAATTGTCGCTGGTCGGGATGCGGATGATCTTTTCGTCCGACAGCCCTGCAATCTTCTTCCAAAGGTTAAAGGCCTCGTCGTCCGTATGGTAGACTGTGACCAACAACCGCTTGGCGTCGATAGCAAATTCCTTGGTGATCAGGTTCCAGGCGAGCTCGATCGCCCGCTCCTTGAAGTAGTCTCCAAAGGAGAAGTTACCGAGCATCTCGAAGAAGGTGTGATGGCGCGCGGTATAGCCGACATTATCAAGGTCGTTATGCTTGCCACCGGCACGGACGCACTTCTGGGCGGTCGAGGCCGTCTTGTACGGCCGCTGCTCAAGGCCGGTGAAAACGTTCTTGAACTGCACCATGCCGGCATTGGTGAACATCAGTGTCGGATCGTTGCGTGGCACCAACGGGCTCGACGGAACGATTTCGTGGCCGTTCTTCTTGAAGTAGTCGAGGAAGGTCGACCGGATATCATTCACACCGCTCATGCTATGCCCTTCAATGCTGCCGGAAGGCAGGTCAAAACTTAAATCCAGTGGCTTTTATCGCTCGCCTTAACCACTGTCCAGCAGACAAACAAAACCGGCCACATTCTGATCAAGGAATGCGGCCGGTCTTGAACTGTTTGAAACCTTCAGACGATTAGCCGTCTGCGGCCTCGTCTCCGTCGTTCGCATCAGGGCCGCCATTCTGCAGGAAGCGGTCCGCAATCAGACCGGCATTCTGACGAAGTGCCGTCTCGATCTCGCGTAGGAGATCCGGATTGTCCCGCAGGAAAAGCTTCGCGTTCTCACGGCCCTGGCCGAGGCGCTGACTGTTGTAGGAGAACCAGGCGCCCGACTTCTCGACGATACCGGCTTTGACGCCGAGGTCGACCAGTTCGCCAGTCTTGGAAACGCCTTCGCCATACATGATATCGAATTCGACCTGCTTGAAGGGAGGCGCCATCTTGTTCTTGACGACCTTGACGCGCGTCTGGTTGCCGATGATCTCTTCGCGCTCCTTCACCGCGCCGATGCGGCGAATATCGAGGCGAACGGAGGCATAGAACTTCAGCGCGTTACCGCCGGTCGTCGTTTCCGGCGACCCGAACATGACGCCGATCTTCATGCGGATTTGGTTGATGAAGATCACCATGGTATTCGACTTCGAGATCGAAGCCGTCAGCTTGCGCAGCGCCTGACTCATCAGTCGCGCCTGGAGACCCGGCAGGTTGTCCCCCATCTCGCCCTCGATTTCCGCACGCGGCGTCAGCGCTGCAACGGAGTCGACGACGAGAACGTCAACAGCGCCGGAACGCACCAGCGTGTCGGTGATCTCAAGCGCCTGCTCGCCTGTATCCGGCTGCGAGATCAGGAGATTCTGCAGATCGACGCCAAGTTTGCGGGCATAGACCGGATCGAGCGCATGTTCTGCGTCCACGAAGGCGCAGATGCCGCCCTTCTTCTGCGATTCCGCAATGGTCTGCAGCGCGAGCGTCGTCTTGCCCGAGCTTTCCGGTCCGTAAATCTCGATGATGCGGCCCTTGGGAAGGCCGCCGATGCCGAGCGCGATATCCAACCCGAGAGAACCTGTCGAAACCGTTTCGATCTCGACGACATTCTCGTTCGAGCCGAGCTTCATGATTGAGCCCTTGCCGAACGACCGCTCGATCTGTGAGAGTGCCGCTTCAAGTGCCTTGCTTTTGTCCACCGATTTGTCCTCTACAAGCCGCAATGTATTCTGTGACATTCGATCCACCTTTAGGTTATTGAAGCCGCTCAAGCAATGTCGCCGCCGATGTCGATTTTGTACCGCATTTGTTCTCATTGCGCAAGCGCCGTTCAAACAGTTGAAAGAAAAAGGTAAAATAGCCCGTGTTCTACATTTGTTTTAGTGATGGAAAGCAACGGCTTAAAGATAGGGCAGTCGCCGCCAACCTGCTAGCGACGGCGGGACGATTCGTGTCTTTTGGCGGATGCAGGGCGATGAAATGAAGCAGAAGATTCTTGTCCTCGGCGGAGCCCATATCGACAGGCGCGGACGCATTTCCGGCGACACGGTGGCCGGTGCCAGCAATCCGGGGTCATGGTTCGAGGAGCCAGGCGGCGGTGGCTTCAATGCAGCGCGCAACCTGGCCCGGTTGGGCTTCGACGTGACGATGATTTCGCCCCGTGGCGGCGATCCGATCGGCGAGGCGGTCAGCGAGGCGGCCGATTTCGCAGGCGTTCATGACCGCCCCTTCGTTTTCCTGGATCGGAAGACGCCCAGTTACACCGCAATCATCGAGAACGATGGAAACCTGGTGATTGCGCTTGCCGACATGGATCTCTACCGCATGTTCATGCCGCGCCGGCTCTCGATCCGTGCCGTCCGCGATGCCTTTGCCGCGACCGATTTCATCCTCTTTGACGCCAACCTGCCGGCGGAGACGATGGCATCGATCGTCGAGCGCGCTAAGGCTCTCGGCAAGCCGGTGGGCGCGATCGCAATCTCGCCGGCCAAGGCGATCAAGCTGAAACCGTGCATCGATGGGATAGACTATCTTTTCCTCAATGAGGCTGAAGCCACCGCATTGACTGGCGAACGGCCCAATGACCCGTCGCATTGGCCGTCGCTGCTGGGTGACATCGGCTTGCGTGGCGGCGTCGTCACGCGCGGCCAACGCGAGCTGATTGCCTTTGCTGATCACCGCGTCGTTGCCCTGCAGCCGGTAAACCTCGAAGGCGTCGCAGATGTCACGGGCGCCGGCGACTCGCTCGCGGCCGGCGTTATTTCCGGGCTTATGCGCGGAATTCCCCTGGCCGATGCGGTGCGGGAAGGCGCCGCTGCCGCAGCTCTTACGGTACAGTCCCCGCACGCCGTCAATGAAAACCTCTCCCCGGATTTGGTGAGGAAGACACTTTCCCTTGTTCCGCCGGCGAGAATTTTGCATTGAAGGCAATACCGACGAAATGGAAGAGACAATGACGAAACCGATCTCCCCCCTCCTGCCGATCGCCTATTCCAAGGAAGTCGCAAGCGCCAAGCAGCGCGGCGCGCCGATTGTGGCGCTCGAATCGACCATCATCACGCATGGCATGCCCTACCCCGGCAACATCGAGATGGCCCGCAGCGTCGAGGCGATCATTCGTGAGCAGGGCGCGGTCCCGGCAACGATCGCGGTCATTCACGGGACGCTGCATATCGGCCTCGAAGCCGAGCAACTGGAGCAGCTGGCGCAGGCCAAGGATGTTCTGAAGGTCTCGCGCGCCGATCTCGCCTTCGCGGTCGCCGAGCGTCGTCATGGTGCGACGACCGTGGCAGCTACGATGATCGCCGCCGAGCGTGCCGGCATCAAGGTCTTCGCCACCGGTGGCATCGGCGGAGTCCACCGAGGCGCCGAAGAAAGCTTCGATATCTCCGCTGACCTCGAGGAACTCAGCCGCACCGGTGTCATCGTCGTTTGCGCCGGCGCCAAGGCAATCCTGGATATTCCGAAGACTCTGGAGGTGCTGGAAACCGCGGGCGTGCCCGTTGTGACCTACGAGAGCGAGGAATTCCCCGCCTTCTGGTCGCGGGCGTCGGGATTGCGCAGTCCGCTGACGCTCAACAGCCCAGCCGCAATCGCCAACTTCCAGACGGTGCGCGAGCAGCTCGGCATCGATGGCGGCATGCTGATCGCGAACCCTGTGCCGGAGGCAGACGAGATCCCGCGGGAGGAAATGGAAATCTACATCGAGCGCGCCCTCGACAGCGCCGAGCGCGACGAGATCAGCGGCAAGGAAGTGACCCCTTACCTGCTCAGCACGATCTTTGACCTGACCGACGGCCAGAGCCTGAAGACCAATATTGCCTTGGTCGAAAATAATGCGAGATTGGCGGCAGAAATTGCCGTCGCGCTGGCGGGATGATCGTTTGAGGGGGCGTTCCAGCGCCTCCCTAACGGCCGACTCCGCAATCGTCATTTGAGCATTTCGCCCTTCGCATGACGGGCAAGAGCCAGCCACTGAAAGGAGTCGAATCGAAGCTCCACAAAAGCGCCGAATAACCGAACAATAGAACAACCATTTTTTCGCGGACAGCAAGTCGGTATTCGCGCCGTAAAAGATTGCGAAGCGGACAAGGAAAACTGCCAGCCACAAGCAAATCCAAACCAAGTACAATCGTGAAAATCACGACCAAAATTGCTCGCTGAGCAACTGCGTTCAAAAGCGTAAAGCAGAACGCCTATTGTGGCGAAAAGACCGATGCATGCATCGCCGACCATCCTGAATTGCGATCGCGGCACACCATTAAAGCCTGTCAGGATCGCCCAGACATACGACACGGCCACCAGGATGGCAAAGAGCTTCCAGCGCATTTTCTCCTCCAGGTTGCGATTTCATAACAAACGATCGCTGAGGATGGGTTCAAAAAAGGCTAAAACTCTAGGTACCGACTAGCTGTCGAGCGTCTCCTTCACGACGACGGCAAGCTGCTTCAGGGAGAACGGCTTCGGCAGGAAGCCGAACTTGGAATCCGGCGGCAGGTTGCGTGCGAATGCATCCTCGGCATAGCCCGAAACGAAGATGAACTTCAGGTCAGGATAATTCTTGCGCAGTTCGCGCAGCAGCGATGGACCATCCATCTCCGGCATCACCACATCCGAGACGACGATGTCGACCTTGCCTTCGAGCTCGTCCATGATATCGAGCGCCTCGACGCCAGATCCGGCCTCGTAAACCGTGTAGCCGCGGGTCTCGAGCATGCGCTTGCCGCCGCGACGCACTGCTTCCTCATCCTCGACCAGCAAAATGACGGCAGATCCGGTCAGATCCTCGGCTTGCTGCGCCGGTGCCGGTGCCTGTTCGCCGGGCGCGCCGATCGCAGGCGTGACGGCATCACCTTCCGCCGCAACGGCTGGCTCGACAATGTGGCGCGGCAGGAAGACGCGGAAAGTCGTACCTTTGCCGACTTCCGACTCCGGCTGAATATAGCCACCCGACTGCTTGACGATGCCGTAAACCATCGCGAGACCAAGACCCGTTCCCTTGCCGACCTCCTTCGTCGTGAAGAAGGGCTCGAAGATCTTGTCCATGATCTCAGGCGCAATGCCGGTCCCGTTGTCCGAGACCTCGATGAGGACCATGTCCTCGTGCGGCATATAGGAGTAATTGAATGCTGCGATCTCTTCCGCCGTCACGTTCTTCGTGCGAAGCGTCAGCTTGCCGCCCTGCGGCATGGCATCGCGCGCGTTGACGCAGAGGTTGATGAGCACCTGCTCGAACTGCGACAGGTCAGTCTTAACAGGCCAGAGATCGCGGCCATACTCGACGTCAAGCTTCACATTCGTACCGGATAGCAGCCGGTCGACCAGCATCCTGAGGTCGCCCACCACATCGGTCAGATTAAGCACCGTCGGCCGCATCGTCTGCTTGCGCGAGAACGCCAGCAGTTGCCGAACGAGCACTGCGGCACGATTGGCATTGCGCTTGATTTCCATCAGGTCTGCAAAGCCAGGGTCGGCGGGTCTCGCCTGCAGCAGCAGATGATCGGAAGAGAGCAGAATGGCCGTCAGAACGTTGTTGAAGTCGTGCGCAATGCCGCCGGCCAGCGTGCCAACCGCGTTCATTTTCTGAGTCTGTGCCATCTGCGCTTCGAGCGCCTTCTGCTCCGTCACCTCCACGGCATAGACGATCGCAGCCTCTTCCGGTGCCTCGTCGCTCTGGTCGATCACCGCATTGACGTAGAAGCGGAAATGGCGGGCTTCGTCCGTTGGCGTGCGAGAGTCGATCGGAGGGATGTCGCCCTGCCGGTCCTTTGCCGCCACAAGCGCCTGCTGCAGCTTCGACTTGTCGCTGTCCTGAACAATGACTTCGAGCAAAGCGCCGTTCTCTACGTCATCACGGGAAACCATCCCGGAAAACAGCTTCAGGAACGGTGCATTCGTCCGCAGGATGCGGCCTTCGCCGTCCACCGAGGCGATCGCCATCGGCGTGTTGTTGAAGAAACGGGTGAACCGCATCGCGGCCGCCGAGGCGGATTGATCGCTCTCGCCGCTCTTCTGACGCGTAAGCACGATCGACCGGCTTTCTCCGGGCGCGCCATCGCGCATCGACGTCACGCTGTGGACGATCTGTGCCGGCAGGCTCTGACCGTTCATCTTCTTCAGGTCGAGATCCAGTGTCACGGTCTTCTTTAGGCCTGGATCGGCCTGCACTGATTGTATGAGCGCAAGTCCCTCACCCGCAACGAAGTCGCCGATCGTTACCGAACCGGGGACGAATTTGGTGAGATCGATGCCGAGCCATTCCGCCAGCGTTGCGTTGAGATAGAAAATCTCACCTTTGCGCCCGGCGGAAAAGAACCCGGCCGGCGCGTGGTCGAGATAGTCGATCGCATTCTGCAATTCCTTGAAGAACCGCTCCTGATCATCGCGCTCCGAGGTGATGTCGCTGATCTGCCAGATGTGGAGCGGCTTGCGTCCAATCTCCTCGCTGTGGAGAGCCCGCGCTTTCAGGCGATACCAATGCGCCCCGGCGCCGTTCGTCGAGGGGCCAAGCGATCGCAACAGGCGGAATTCCTCGCTGCCCTCCCGACCCTCACGCAGGCCGTTGGAGAGACGATAGAGCGCCTCGTTCGACTCTCGATGACGCGACAGGAGCGCTTCAAGTGTCTGAACCTCAGTCGACTTGCGGGCACTGGTCAGTTCGCCGTAGGCCGCATTCGCATAAACGATGCGACCCTTCTCATCAGTGATGAGCGACCCGTCGGGGTGGCTGTTCAAGAATGCGCGCGCCAGGCTGTCGGACTGCCGCTGCGGCATGACTTCGATAAAACCGATCACCGAGGACACGAGGAAGAAGATCCCGACCATGGCAAGCACGCCGAGAACGCCGAGCACCATTTCGTTGTCGAGGGAACTTTTGAAAACAACGAACGCAGCGGCTGCGCCGATCAGCACAAGCGCAAGCAGAATGATCCGCAAAGCCGTGCCTGTGCGGCCCCCGCGGTCCAAGAGCGGTTCGCTGTAATCGTCGGCCTGACGCGGTCTCGTCATCTATTCCCTCGCATGGCCTGCCGGGCTTCACTCGCAACAGGGAGACAAAGCAGGAATCAGGCGCCTTTTCCTTCTTACCAATTTGCAGTCTCTGCAAAAACACCGGTCTCTGTGAAGACTGATTGAATTCACAACGAAGAGCGCCAATTTCGCCATTAAAATGCGTTGTTAAGAAAGCATGTTCGAATTCCACTTCGGGTTGGCATGACTGGACAAGGCCATCGGGACTTGTCTACGAAGTGGTAAAGTCGCCATGTGGTTCAAAACCGCGAAGGGAGTAAGCCAAGATGTTCGATGATCTCATGGGAGCCTATGGGAGCCGCTTCCTTCTTGCCGCCGGTGGCGTCGGCATAGCTCTATTGCTGCTGATTGTCGTGCTCTGGATCATGCGCAGCCGCGCGCCTTCGCCCTTTGTGCGCGGCGGCCGCAATCGCCAGCCGCGGCTGCAGGTTCTTGATGCGGCCGCTGTCGATGCACGCAGACGCCTCGTCCTCGTTCGCAGAGACGACGTCGAACACCTTATCATGATCGGCGGACCGACCGATATCGTCATCGAGAGCCGGATTGGCGAACCTGTCGACAAGCTTGTATCGCCTGAGACGGCGGATCAATCAGCTTCGGCTCCGGCTCCAGTTCCTGTCCCCGTGATACCGCCGCAGCTCGAAGCGACGCCCGAAGCGCCAGCGCCTGTTCGCATCGCACCGGCTGAACCCCAGCACGCGCCGCCGGCCCACATCCACACGCCGGTCGAACCCTACGTGCCCGAACGCGCGCCGATCGAAGCCCGCCCCGAGCCGGCTATTGTCGCCACGCCGCCCTCGACTCCGCCTGTTATCGCCGAACGTGAACGTGCGCCGCGCCCGGCGCCGTCCTTCGAGCCCCGACCGGAACCGCGTCAGACGCGTGCGCCGATCGAGGCCTCGGTTGCCGCAGATATCCTCGATTCCGCCCGCCAGCGCGTGTTGCCGCAACAGCGCATCGAACCGCAGGCCACCCCGCCCTCCGTCCGGAGCACGCCCGCGCCCGTACAACCCTCGTCGGCATTCGTCGAAGTTGGCACGCTGACGCCTGCTGCGCAGCCGAGCGACTTCCAGCGCATTCTCGAGGAAGAAATGACGAGTACACTTGCCGCCGAGCGCATCGTGCCGGCGCCACAGGCGCCTGCTGCAAGACCCGCTCCGCCGCCCGGGAACCTGCCGCGCCGGGACCCTGAGATGGCGCCGCTTACCGGCGCCGACGCCGCCCTTCAAAACGAGGTCGCGCGCATCTTCGGGGAGATGAGTGTTAATCGCGATAAATAGTGGACCGACTGAACAAAGCAAAAGGGCACCGCGGCTTCCACGGTGCCCTTTTCGTTGTCAGCATGTCGGGACTCATTCGTCCCGGTAGACCTTTTCTCGGCGCTCGTGCCGTTCTTGGGCCTCGATCGAGAGCGTTGCGATCGGTCGAGCATCAAGCCGCTTGAGGCCGATTGGCTCGCCGGTCTCCTCGCAATAGCCGTAGGTGCCGTCTTCGATACGTTGCAGTGCTGCGTCGATCTTGGAAATCAGCTTTCTTTGGCGGTCGCGGGCACGCAGTTCGATAGCCCGGTCGGTTTCGGACGATGCCCTGTCGGCAAGATCCGGATGGTTTGCGCTTTCCTCCGCCAGGTGGTCGAGGGTTTCGCGCGCCTCTCTGAGAATATCATTCTTCCAGGCGACCAGCTTGGCTCTAAAGTAAGCCCGCTGATTGCCGTTCATGAACTCTTCCTCTTCCGAGGGTACATAGTTGCTAAGATCGATCTTCTCACTCAACGCGATTCTCCTGAAGAACATCTCATCTGGCGGGTGTATATCGCGAGCACTACCGATGATTCAAGCCAAATACGCTAGGTAAACAGTTTTTTAAATCTGTCATATTTTTTAGCTAACAGACTATTTTCTCACCATTATTCCGCCGGGCGCATATTCCCCTCCTGGTAACCGCGCACTTTCCTACCTCGGATTTGGCGGCAACACCTGCCGCCACGGTTGACGCGCGGGCCGCTCACCCGCTACTGAAAAAGTCCCTTCGACATGGGTTTTCTATGGCCGCAATCACACCTCTGCCTTCCCGGATTTATCTGCTGCGACACGCCGAAGCTGCCTGGGCCGCGCCCGGACAACGTGATTTCGACCGCCCGCTGAGCGAGAAAGGCTATGCGGACGCCGAGATCGTCTCCGACAAGGCGGCCGACAAGGGTTATAGGCCGGATCTGCTTCTGAGTTCGACAGCGGTGCGTTGCCGGGACACGGCCGATGCAGTGCACCGGGCGATGGGCTCGACGCTCGACCTCCGATTCGTCGACGAACTCTATAATGCCTCACCGGACATCTATCTCGAGATCATCGATGCGCAAGAAGCGGTCGGCTCGGTGATGCTCGTCGGCCACAACCCGACCATGGAGCAAACGCTGGAAGCGCTGATCGGCCACGAGGCGCTTTGTCAGGCACTGCCGACCGGCTTTCCGACAGCCGGTCTTGCGGTTTTGGACTATGACGGCAGGTTGGCAGGCTGGCGCCTCGTTGATTTGGTGATCGACTAAGGTCTTTTCGCGGAACGTCTTTTCGCGTCGGCTTGCCGTTCCTATATGGCTTGTCACGATTAGAACCGGAATTCCGCCTTGCCACCCAGCCTGACCTCTTTTTCCGACGACGCACGCATTGCCCTGGACAATCTTGCTGACCGGGCATCGGGCCTTATCAATCCCACCGTGCGCCTTGGCGTCACCGGCCTCTCGCGTTCCGGCAAGACCGTCTTCATTTCCTCTCTGGTCCACAATCTTCTGCACGGCGGCCGCTTGCCGCTCTTCGAGCCTGTGCAGTCCGGTCGTGTCTCGGCGGTGCGGCTTGAGCCGCAACCGGATGATGCCGTGCCGCGCTTCCAATACGAAGATCATATCGGCTCTCTCGTGAAGGATCGGGTATGGCCCGATTCAACCCGGGCGATATCCGAACTGCGCATCACGCTCGAATATCAAAGTGCCAGCGGCTGGAACCGTCTCTTCTCGCCGGGTCGGCTGTCGATCGATATCGTCGATTATCCCGGCGAATGGCTGCTTGACCTGCCTTTGCTCGGAAAGAACTACCGCACGTTCTGCGAGGAGACGATCGCCTTGGCGGGGACGGGCATTCGTGCAGAACTCTCGCGCAATTGGCTAGCCCTCACCCACGCCACGGACGTTAACGCTCCGGCAGACGAAATGCGCGCCCGCGACCTCGCGACTTCTTTTGCCGATTACCTCAAGGCCTGCAAAGCCGACGAACGCTCGCTCTCCACACTTCCGCCTGGCCGCTTTCTGCTGCCCGGCGATCTTGATGGCTCGCCCGCCCTTACCTTTGCGCCGCTCACGCCTCCGCCGGAGGCCAAACCGCAAAAAGGATCGCTTTGGGCGATGATGGAGCGGCGCTACGAGGCCTATAAATCGGTCGTGGTGAAGCCTTTCTTTCGCGAGCATTTCGCCCGCCTCGACCGACAGATTGTGCTCGTCGATGCGCTGCAGGCCATCAACCGTGGCCCAGAGGCAGTACAGGACCTCGAGCGAGCCCTGACGGACGTTTTGGCGTGCTTTCGTCCGGGCACGAATTCCTGGCTGTCGTCATTGCTTGGCCGCCGTATCGATCGCGTACTCGTCGCCGCAACGAAGGCCGACCACCTGCACCATGAAAGCCATGACCGGCTCGACGCACTTACCCGCCGCCTGGTCGATCGTGCCGTGCATCGCATTGGTATGGCAGGCGCAGGCATTGACGTCATGGCACTTGCCTCGGTCCGCGCCACGCGCGAAGCGACCGTGAAACACGACGGCCATGAGCTCCCGGTTATTGTCGGTATACCGATGAAGGGTGAGGCCATCGGCGGAGAATGCTTTGACGGCCTCAAGAAGACGGCGATATTTCCCGGCGACCTGCCGGAAGATCCGGAGAGCCTGTTCGAGCGCATAGAATCCGGAGACCGTAACCTCGCCCTGCCCGATGTCAGTGTCGTACGCTTTCGCCCGCCACATCTTGAAGAGACAGGCGGCGGCATCAAGCTTTCGGTCCCGCATATTCGCCTCGACCGTGCCATGCAGTTTCTGTTCGGAGATCGCCTCGCATGATCAAGCCACCATCCGAACATCCAGTACACCGCGCGCCGGCCGCCTTTTCCTATGAGGAGGACGCACTGGCGCGGCCGACGACCGAAACCAACCGTGGCCAACGAAGACCGGGTAGCTTCACGGACGATATCGTGTTGACCGCTGACGAGGACGATCCTTTCCTCAATCCCGACAAGGATGTCCCTCCAATTCCGGTCGCGGTCCCGCGCAAGCGCGGCACCTCGTTTGCGAAAATCGCGGCAGCCGCGTTCGGCGTTCTCTTTTCGCTTGCCTTCGGCCTTTGGACCGACAGCCTTATCCGCAATCTCTTCGGCCGCGCGGATTGGCTGGGCTATGCCGCCCTTGCAGCCCTCGCAATCGGCATTCTGGCGGTGATCGCCATCGTTATCCGTGAGACAGCCGGGATAATGCGCCTGACTGCCGTGCAGGCGATTAAGACGGAAGCCGAGGCCGCCATGGTGGAGACTAAGCCGGCGAAGGCGCGCGCGCTGGTCAAGCGGCTGGAAACCCTGCTCTCCGGCAAGCCCGAGACGGCCAAGGGCCGCGCCACGCTGAAAGCGACAGAGGGCGATATCGTCGACGCGCCGCATCTCATCGCGCTCGCGGAACGGGAGCTTCTGGCACCGCTCGATCGGCAGGCGCGGGCCCTTATCGTCAATGCATCGAAACGGGTATCCATCGTCACCGCTGTCAGTCCGCGCGCCATCGTCGACCTGCTCTACGTACTTTATGAAGCTGCCCGACTCGTTCGCGCGATGGCGGAACTCTACGGCGGTCGGCCGGGTACGCTCGGCATGGTCAGGCTCATGCGAGACGTTCTGGCGCATCTTGCCGTGACCGGCTCGATCGCGGTTGGCGATAGCCTCGTGCAGCAAGTGCTTGGCCATGGACTGGCGTCGAAGCTGTCGGCGCGCCTCGGCGAAGGCGTCATCAACGGCCTGATGACCGCCCGCATAGGAATCGCTGCCATGGATCTCTGCCGCCCCCTTTCCTTCCATGCCCTCAAACGTCCGGGAATCGGCGACTTCATTGGGGATCTTGCGCCGTCCATGACATCGCGTGATAGGAATTCCTGAGAATTGACAGTTTTGTCGCGCTTACGATGCGCCAACCGACATGTGGAAATACTTCCCATGAATTCAACGCGCTAGCGCGCCGGTCTCGCCCACCGCCAACTGAGAAACACCCTGCCATTCAGCGCTTTTTGGCTAGGAGGAAACCAACCATTAACCATTATTCGGCAAAACTTAGCAGCAGTTAAGCGATGGTGTCGCTAGGGAAAATCCATGTATTCGCGCAAGTTTCTTCTTCTTTTCGGGCTCGCTGCGGTGGCGCTGTCACCGGTTGCTGACATGGCTCCGTCCGCAACAGCGGCAACACGTGACAAAGCCTTCTTCGAGTCTGTCGCCGGCACCTGGCGAGGCCCCGGCGAGATCGTTGCTGGCAAGTATAAAGGCACGAAATTCACCTGCAATCTCGTAGGCGAACCGGTGAGCGCGGGCGGTGCGGGCATCAAGCTCGACGGAAGCTGCAGGGTCGGCGTCTTCAAGCAGCCGATGACCGCCCTCATCACCCAGTCGGGCAACTCCTACAAGGGCAAGTTCCTTGATGGCGCCGATGGTAAGGGACTCGACGTCGTATCGGGTGCCGTGACGCAGGATACCGTGGTCGTCGGGCTCAATCGCTCCAAGCTGAACGGCGCCATGATCGCTCGTGTACGAGACGACAAGACCATGAACGTTACCGTTTCGGTCAAGGTCGAAAGCCAGATGATCCCTGTTATTGGCCTGACGCTCGCGCGCCAAGTCGACGAAATCACCGTCGGCTCTGTCGAATAGTTCTCAATACTGATTTCCGCAAGCGGCGGATTTCCCGCCGCTTTTGCTTTTTTAAGCCGTACGCCACCAGTCAGTGCTTGCCTCGGCCAGGTCGATCCCCTGTACATCAGCCTTGGCAAGCCAGTCGCGAATGGTTGCGCCCTCGACCAGCAGATCCGGCGCGAAGTCGGCCAGCGGCATCAGCACGAAACCGCGATCCGTCATCCGCGGGTGAGGAAGTTCCAGCCGCGGCGCGGACTGCACCGCGTCGGCATAGGTCAGAATATCGATGTCCAGCGTGCGCGGCCCCCACCGCTCGATGCGCTCTCGTTTCATCCCCCGTTCGATGTCCAGACAGACATCGAGAAGCGCCTCCGGGCCAAGCGTCGTCTCGACGGCGGCGCAAGCGTTGAAAAAATAGGACTGATCGGTCTTGCCCCAAGGCGGCGTACGGTAGAGCCGCGACACGGCTACCACCCGGCAATCGGATCGCTGGTCAAGCGCTCTCAGTGCGACGGCCATGGCATGGACAGGCTCGCCGAGATTGCCGCCAAGGCCAAGCGTTGCGGTCTTGAAAAGGGACTCAGGCAAAGTGTTCGACGCTCACCTGGACGAAATCCAGAACGCCCGGCACCGGCGCGTTCGGCTTGCGGACCGTGATTTTTGCACGCTTGATCTGCGGAAACTTCGAACAAAGTCCTTTTGCGATATCAAGTGCAAGCGCCTCGATCAGGTAGCGACGCTTGCCCGTGACGATCTCCTCGATCACGGTGAAGGCAATGCCGTAGTTGACCGTGTCATTGATGGAATCGCTTTCCAGGGCATCGCCGGCGACGACGTCGAGTTCGGCATCCACAAAGAAACGCTGGCCGAGGAACTCCTCTTCGTCATGAACGCCGTGGCGGGCAAAGAAGGCGCAGTTCTGAAGCGTGATTGTGTAAGTGGTGCTCATGCCGAGTGTCCTTGCTCCAAGCTATAGCGCGCCGCGAGCATAGCATCAGCGATGGCCAGAGCGTCCCTGTTGATTGCGACATCGTGTACACGAAAAATGACCGCTCCGGAGAGACGCAGCAGCACGGTCGTCGCTGCCGTTCCCCCGTCCCGATCGGCGGCCTCTCTGCCCGTGATGGCGCCGACAAAACGCTTGCGTGATGTCCCGGCAAGCAGCGGTAGTCCAAGGCGGTGAAGTTCGCCGAAACGCGCCATCAGCTCGATGTTCTCGTCAGTATCCTTCGCAAAGCCGAAGCCCGGATCCAACACGATGCGATCCTTCGCAACACCTGCGGCCGCTGCGATTTCGAGCGAGCGCTCAAGGAAGAGAAACTGGTCGGCGATCACATCGGGAAGCTTCTCCCTTTCTCGACCGGTGTGCATCAGGCACAGGCCTGCACCGGTATCGGCAGCGATCTTTCCGATCTCCGGTTCCTTCTGCAGCCCGAACACGTCGTTTATAACATGCGCTCCCGCGCTGACAGCAAGCCGGGCCGTCTCGGCCCGATAGGTGTCGATCGAGATCAATGCATCTGTCTTGCCGCGCAGCGCCTCGATCACCGGCAACACCCGTGCCTGCTCTTCCAGGGGAGTGACGACATCGGCGCCGGGACGTGTCGATTCGCCGCCGATATCGATAATCTCGGCTCCCTCCTCAGCGGCCTGGAGCGCATGCGCAACGGCGGCATCAACCGTCTCGTATCGCCCGCCGTCCGAGAAGGAGTCCGGCGTCACGTTGACGATTGCCATGATCACGGAACGTGCGCCCAGCTCGATCTCACGACCATGCCCGACGCGCCAGAAACTGCTCCGAAGCTGTGCCAATGGCATTCATCCTATCGATTGAAAAAGCGTCAACGATATTGCGCTAGCGGTGCCTATGCCCCAAGCTCCGGCAAACTTCAACCTGAGTATCTGTAGAATGCTTTCCGTACCGCGTTATATGCCCCTCCTGCTCGGCTTTTCCATGACCGTCTTGGTGTGCGCGCCGGCCTCTGCCGCCGTCATCGCGACCAAGAGCTACTCCTACTTCGCGATCGGGGGCAAAACCGCAGATCAGCTGGATCAACAGCTGAGCTCCAATGGACCGACGGCTAGCGGGTCGTCGGCCCGCCATCCCGGCGCGACCAAAATCCGCTTCGGCGGCGATGCCACCTATGTCCAGGCAGGGGGCAAGTGCAAGGTTGGCAATGCCAAGGTGACGGTCCATACGCAGATCATCCTGCCGCGCTGGACCAACCGTAAAGGTGCTAGCAAACAGCTCTCGATGATCTGGGATGCACTCTCGAGCGACATCAAGCGCCACGAAGAACGCCATGCCGAGATCGCGCGAAACCAGGCGCGCGTCATGGAAAAGCAGATTCTCGCCCTGCCTCCACAACCCAATTGCGAACGCATGCAGGAGCTCGTTACCGAGGTATCGACGCGTGGCATCGAGGAACACGATCGGCTGCAGGCCCGATTCGACCGAGTCGAAGCCGCCAATTTCCAGAATCGCATGATGAGGTTGCTCGACCACCGGCTAAAGAAATCCGGCGGCGTAAGATAGCTGATTCTTAGGTCAAAAACGATCACAGAAGTTTATCCGCGTAACAAAACTTGTGTGAAACTGCAGTCGCCCCAGTGTTTTAGTGGTTATTTCTCGGTCTAGCTAAATCAACTACAACGCGGTAATATTCAAACATTCGAAAGTTCAGGTCCGTAAGCCCGAACTTTCGCTCCTGGGTTCTCCTGGCGCGTTGCGAAGCCGCGGATGATCCTCCCTCGTCCGTAGGTAATGCGCCTACCTCGCCTCGCTCGTCTAACGGCCAGCGAGGCTTTTTTTGGGAAGTGCAGTGGATCAGGCCTGCCGCTCGGGCACGTGGACGATGAGCCCATCCAGGGCTGCCTTCATTCTGATCTGACAGGAGAGCCGCGACGTCGGACGCACGTCAAACGCGAAATCGAGCATATCTTCTTCCATGGCCTCAGGCGGACCGACGCGATCCGTCCACTCGTCGTCGACGTAGACATGACAGGTCGCGCAGGCACAGGCGCCGCCGCATTCGGCCTCGATGCCCGGCACCGAATTGCGCACGGCATTTTCCATAACGGTCGATCCCTGATCGACATCAAGATCGAAGCGCGTGCCGTCGAAGGCGACAATGGTCAGTTTGGGCATAATGATTTCCGGTAGTCGTCAATGGGAGGGTCTGGATTTTTCTTCCAACAAATCGTCGAGGCAGTCAACATCGACCGCCCGATACCTTTCATTCCAGATTGGGAAGCAACGCGCTTGTCAAAATGCGCCATGCCGACAGTCACAAAAAGACCCGCTGCCCCGAAATGGATCAGCGGGTCTCGTATCTGACCCTACGGCTCAGCGGCAAAGCTTGAGGATGAAGTTCTCGGCTTCGATCACCGCGATACCGACCGCCGCCATCGTGGCCGCATCGCCGCAATTGCCCTCGAGCGCCTCCGCAGCTGCATGAACGCGGAACGCGCCCACGGCGCCGGCGGCACCCTTAAGGCGGTGCGCTGCGGCCTCAACGATTTTCGCGTTACCGGATGATATCTCCTGCAGGCAAGCTCGTGCCTGCCGTGCAAACATCTGCAGAACTTCTATTTCCAGGCTCTTGTCGCCCATTGTCTGGTTTGCCAGATGCACCAGATCTACCGGACGCTCCTGCGAAGGGCGTGGACCCTTGCAATTGTCGGGTGCCGCAAACGCAATACTGACTGCTGCCATGTGCCAATTCTCCCGTCATCTATCCCGCCGTTCTATGATCGTGCGGGCGCCGGGTGGGCATCGCGTTAAATTCCGGCACATTCAGGGCGGATTTCTCGGGTTATGGTTAACGTCTGTTAAACACCCCTAACTCTTTGGTTTTTAAAGCCACACATTTATTAAATGATGTTAACAAGCCCTTAATGCTAGGGGATTTGACCGGTTGCGTTAATTGTCTAGCAGTCCCGGATGTGTCACTACGATACTACTGGGCGAGCTCTGTGGCACCTGCCTTTGCTCGTCAAGTGGATAATGGTAATGTTTTGATACCGTCTGTATGAAAAAGCAGCTATCCACTCTGAAATGATATGCTTATCCGTCCTCGGCAATGTGGGCGGGCGAGCTCAGAGGCTAAGGTTTTGTTCGGGCTCGGCGGGAAGCCCGGATGCGTTGTTGAACCGGCTGGGATGTAACGAGGCGTAACGTAAATGGCGAACAACAAGTACAACGAGTCGATCGAGGACAAGGCGTTCAAGGCATTGGACGAAGCGCTCCAGATCGACTTCGGAGAAGACGATACGCTGTCTCGCAACGGCAAGACCGACGCCCCGGAGGCCAAATTGTCCGAAACACCAAGTGCCCGCAGTGAACAAACCTCCAAGGAAACCAAGCGCGCGCGCCCTGCCAACACGCCTCGCCAGCCCGAGCAGCCGTCCCGTGCGCCGTCCTTCGCCGCCAATGACGCCAACCGCATATCTCCAGCTTCGCTGCTGAAGTCGTTGGAGAACGGATCCAGCCGATCAGCTATCCGCAACGCAACCATCGTGTCGCTTCTCTGGATCGTCGCAGGGCTTGGCCTGATGGCCCTGCTCTATTCGCCCCAGATCTGGCAGATCCGCTCCCTGGCCGATCTTCTGGCGCTTCCGGGCGTCATCGCCGGCTTCATCGGCATCATCGTGCCGGTGCTGCTGTTTTATGCCTTCGCCGTCATGATGGCCCGTGCCCAGGACATGCGCAACGCAGCACGCTCCATGGCCGAGGTGGCACTTCGCCTCTCTGAACCGGAGACTGTCGCTTCCGAACGCATCATGACCGTCGGCCAGGCCGTTCGCCGCGAAGTCTCTGCGATGAACGAAGGCATCGAGCGTACGATCGCGCGCGCTTCGGAGCTTGAGACCCTGGTCCACTCCGAGGTCAACGCGCTCGAGCGCAGCTACGCAGACAATGAATTGCGCGTGCGCGGCCTCGTGCACGAGCTTGGCTCGGAGCGAGAAGCGATCGTCAATCACGCCGAGCGTATCCGCACGTCGATCGCCGGCGTGCACGACCAGCTCAAGGAAGACTTGTCGCTAGCGACGGAAGAAATCGCTGTACGCCTGGCAACCTCGGGCGAAGCTTTCGCCTCGATGATCGACACGCGCGCGGCCACCATCACCGAAAAGTCGGAGTCGGCGATCCAGTCGCTCAGCACGCTTCTTGCTGCAAAGACGGATTCGCTGCTGCAAACGCTGACGTCCTCAGGATTCGCGCTCACCAACGAATTCGATACGCGGCTGGATTCACTCACGTCGAGCCTCAGCGAACACGGAGATCAGATCCTTCGGCAGTTCGAGACGCGTGCGTCGACGATGGACAGCAACGCCGAGAAGCTCAACGCCGCGCTGAACGACCGCGCCCGCCAGCTGAACGAGATCCTGATCGCCCGCACCCGCGAGATCAACGAGAGCCTGACCGGCGGCGAACGCACGATCAGTACCACGCTGGACGACGTTCTCTCCAAGCTCAACAGCGCGCTCGACGAGAAGGGCTCTAGCTTCCGCCAGAGCCTGCAGTCGAGCGTCGACGACACCATCATGGACCTCGATCTGCGCTCCGGCTTTTTTGACGAGAGGCTGCAGGCAACCGTCGCGCAGCTCTCGACCTCGTTCGATGAGCGCGTCGCGGAATTCGCCAATGCCTTCGACAAGCGCGCCGGCTCGCTCGACACCAAGCTCATGGAGAGCCTCAACCGTATCAACGACACGATGACGGGCGGTTCAGACTCGCTGAACGGCATCCTGAGTTCGAGCATCGAGCGCCTTGGCGCGTCGCTCACCGACCAGTCCTTCGCACTGGCCACCGCCCTCGCCACCAGCCAGGAAGTTATGGAAAGCTCGCTGGCGGGCAAGGTTTCCGAAGTCACCGAGGCCATCCATACGCAAACGACGGGTATGACGTCGGCGCTCAGCCATGCCACTTCCGAGATCTCGCTGGCGCTCGCCTCGGGCACGTCGGAACTCCACAACAATCTCGCCGCGCGCGCGACGGAGTTCCGCGACACGTTGCTGTCTACGACCTCCGATCTAAGCTCTGCGGTCTCCGCGGGAACCGAGCAGATCACCTCGGCCTTTGGCCGTGCCGACGAACTGAATACGATGATCTCCAGGCGAGCAGCCGACATCACGCAGGCGCTCGACTCCGCGCATGAGCGGATCGACGGCGTGATGGCCGATCGCGGCGGTGCGCTGACTGCTGCCCTCGCCGACAACCAGGACCGTTTCGAGAGCACGCTTGCAAGCCGCTCGGAAGCAATCATCAGCGCCGTCTCCGGCAGCCATGAGCGGCTTGCCGACACGCTCGACGACAAGGCGATGACGCTGGCCATTTCGCTCGATGAGAGCCAGAACCGCTTCGAGGATACGATTGCCAAGCGTGCCGAAGCGATTGCCGCCTCGATCGCCAGCGGCCACGAGAAGCTTGCCGACACTCTTGATGACAAGGCAATGGCACTCGCCATTTCCCTCAATGAGGGGCAGATCCGCCTTGCCGATACCCTTGGCCTTCATGTCGACGCAGTCGCAAACCAGCTCGCCGGCAGCCACGAAAAGCTCAGCGAAGTGCTTGACGACAAGACGGTAGCGCTCGCCATTTCGCTCAATGAAGGCCAAACGCGGCTTGCCGATACCCTTGGCCATCATGCCGAGACGATCGCGAACCAGATCGCCGGCGGCCACGAGAAGCTGACAGAGGCTCTCGACGATCGGGCCATGGCACTTGCCATTTCCCTCAACGACAGCCAGGCCCGTCTCGAAGACACGCTCGGCCACCACGCAGAAACGATCAGCAACTCGCTTGCCGGCGGACATGACCGGATCACCGAGGCGCTCGACGACCGCGTCATGGCGCTCGCCGTATCCCTGAACGAAGGCCATAGCCGCATCGAAGATGCGCTTGCCCGCCGCGTCGATACCATCGCGAATTCGATTGCCACGGTTCAGGACCGTCTTTCGGACACTCTCGACGAGAAGGCGATGGCGCTTGCTATCTCCTTCAGCGAAAGCCAGAGCCGCTTTGACGACGCGCTGGAAGCGCGCACCAACGCGTTGCTCGACACGGTGGCCGGAGCCGAATCGCGCGTTGCCGGGGCCCTCGTCGACAAGTCGGACGCAATTCGCAGCGCCTACACAGAGAGCCAGGAACGCCTCGAGCGTTCGCTGAGTGACCACGCATCGACGCTTGCTGGCACGCTCTCGAGCGGTGGAGACCGCATCGAGCAGCTGACCGGCAACGCCGCTGCCCGCATCGAATCCAACCTGAGCAACGCGCATCAGCGACTGGAGACATTGCACGGCGATGCAGCATCCCGCATCGAAGGCGGCCTTGCCGCGGCACACGATCGCTTCGAAGCGCTGACCGGCAATGCGGCCACACGCATCGAAAGTGGTCTGGACGCGGCTCACGAACGCATCCGTTCGACGCTGACCGATCGCGAACAGGCGATCAATCTCGCGCTCAGCGACGCTCACGCCCGTATCAGTGACACGCTTTCCGACCAGGCGACAACAATCGGAGCGTCGATCGCCACCAGCGTCGGCATGTTGGAAATGTCGCTGGAAGACCACGAGGTCTCGCTTCGCCAGACGATCGACAACAGCGGCCGCGCTCTCGAAGACCGCCTACGTGACAGCACCGGCCATATTGCCGGCCGCTTCAAGGAGGCTGCAGGCGAGATCTCACGCTCGGCAGAAACCTTCTCCTCACAGCTCGACCAGTCAATCGAAGGCATGACCGGTCGCTTTGCGGAAACCGGGTCGCGTGTCGAGGCCGGCCTTGCCGCCCTCGAAAACCGCATTCGTGACGGCGTCGGCGGCGTAGCCGAGCAGGTCGACGCCGCTGGCGGCCGCCTCTCCAACACTTTGTCCGACGGTATTTCGCGCCTTGGGACGCTCGGCGAAGAGGCTACGGGCCGCATCGCGGCAGCGCTCGACGACAGCGCCGCAAAGTTTGCGGAGACGATCGATGGCCGCACGGCCAATCTGACTTCGGGCATTGACACCCGCACAGCGAGTATCGGCGAGGCAATGGAGCGTGGCAGCGCCCGCATCGAGGAGCGCCTGTCGACGATGGACCGCGCTCTGACCGTTGGTCTCGATGCCGTCAATCGCACGATTGAAGGCAAGGCTGCCGGCCTCGCCGCTTCGCTGCGCAGCGCCGTCGCCGAGACAACGCAGGGCATGGACGACGAAGCGACCCGCGCCGCCGAAAACCTCGGGCGTACCGGACAGCAGTTTGCCGAAGGCCTTGAGGCCAAGAGCAACGAGTTCAGCCGTGCAATCGAAGAGCGGTCCGAACAGATCGTCGGTCGCGTTTCCGAGGCACAGAACCGCCTCGCCGGCCAGGCAGCGGCCGTCGCTCAAACCTTCTCGGAGGCAGGCAACGCAATTATCAACAAGGTCGCGGAGGCGGAAACCCTGGTCAGCGGTCAGGTTGGCGCCATTTCCCGCGCCCTCGGCGACGCCCAGGCGACCTTCGAAAGTCATGGCGCAGGCATCCGCACGACGATTTCCGATGCAAGCCAGGAAATCACCTCGACCATGGCAGAGGTCGAACGTGCTCTGGAAGCTCGCGGCAATGCCATCCGTTCAAGCATCGAGGACCGCACACGCGAAATCGACTCGACGCTGACCGATGTCGAAAAAGCGCTCGAAGCGCGCGGCAGTGCAATCCGCACGACGCTCGACGACCGGACCCGCGAACTCAATTCGATGCTTGCCGGCCGCTCGACAGAGCTGTCGCGCATTCTCGACGAAACGGCACGGCCGCTGATCGACCGTTATGCCGAGGCTGGCAAGGACGCCGCCGCGCGCATCACGGCGGCGACCGAGCGTAGCACCGAACGCCTGCGCAGTGAGAACGAGGCTCTGATCAGCGCGATCGCCGCACGCACAGAGAGCGCATCGTCGGCCGTCGACGCGATGGAGAACAGCCTGCTTGCCAACGTCAACAAGCTGATCGAACGCCTGTCGGACAACAGCTCCGCTATGGGCCAGATGATGAGCCGTGCGGCCGAAGATCTGGCGGCGGTCGATGGTCGCCTCGGCGATACGACGTCGCGCTTCACCGAGTCCGCATCCAAGGCCGCCGAAATGGTTTCCGCCTCGACCCGCCTGCTCGAAGGCAAGGTCGATCGCCTGTCCGATATTTCCGGCCAGACGCTCGCCCAGGTCGGCGGCATCATCGGGCGGTTCGACGAGCATTCAAAGGTGCTCAGCCAGGCATCCGGTCTGCTCGCAGCGGCTCAATCGAACCTTGTCTCGACGCTTGAGGATCGCGAAACCGCACTGCAGAACCTTTCCGTTGGCCTCGTCCAGCGCTCGGAGGAGATTGAAAAGACCATGCGTTCGCTGGGAGGCATGGTCGAATCCGCCTTCGACCGCGCCGAGCAGCGCTCCAACCAGGTCAGCGGTACGCTGCGCGAAAGCGTGCAGTCCTCGTTCTCCGACATCGGCCGGGTTCTTTCCGAAACCGAAAAGCGTGCAGAGGAAGCGGCCGCGACCATGCGCGCCGCGCTCGTCAAGGCCGGAGAAGAGGCCAACGCGACAATCGACGGTGCATTCGGCAATGCGGAGCGTCGATCCGGCGAGCTCTCCAACCGCTTGCGCGGTGGCCTGACAGCGTCTCTGTCGGACGTGGAGCGTATGCTGGGCGAGGCAGGTCGCGCATCCGACGGCGCCGCCCAGACCATGCGCGAGTCGCTTCGCGAGGCAGTCGAGGAGGCGGTATCGCGCTTCTCCGGTGCGACCGAGGAGATCCGCCGCTCGGCCGGCGACATCCGCAAGGAACTCGATATGACCCGCAGCGAGCTGAAGCGCGGTGCATTCGACCTTCCCGAGGAAGCCAAGGAGAGCGCCGCTGCCATGCGTCGCGCCGTCGCCGAGCAGATCAAGGCCCTGCAGGATATCTCGCACATCGTTGGCCGTTCGACACAGCAGCTCGAAATCTCCGAGCCTGCGCCGCGGGCCATTCCTCAGCCTCAACCCGCGCCACGTCCGGCCCAGCCGGCCACTACCCAGCAGGTACCCCAGCCCACCCCTCCGGCAGCACCCGCCTCGGCACCGGCCGTAACGCCCACGCCGATCGAAAACTTCGGCCTGCGCGGCTCGCTAACGCCTCCGACACCCGCGGCCGCGACGCCGCAGCAGCGGGCGCCCGTTGCGGCCCCGGCTCCAGCCTCGCCGGCAACCGGCGGCTGGATCAGCGACCTCCTGCGCGGCGCATCGCGCGAAGAGGCTGCCGAAGAAGCTCCGGCCCGGCAACCGGCACCCCGCGCTGAGGCTGCCGCGGCAGCACCGGCCCGCACCGCCGATAGCCGCAACCCGCGCCATGTAGTCGAGTCCTTAAACTCGCTTTCGGTGGATATCGCTCGCGCGATCGATCACGATGCGTCGGTCGACCTGTGGCGTCGCTATCAGCGCGGCGAGCGGGACGTATTTACGCGCCGCCTCTACACGCTCAAGGGCCAGCAGACCTTCGACGAGATCAAGCGCAAGTACGATCGCGAGCCGGAGTTCCGCACCGCTGTCGATCGCTACATCGCCGATTTCGAAAAGCTGCTTGCCGATGTCTCTCGCGGCGACCGCGACAAGACGATCACGCAGTCCTATCTGACCTCCGACACGGGCAAGGTCTACACGATGCTTGCTCATGCCGCGGGACGATTGAGCTAAGACGCCTAGGCAAAAAAGAAATGGCCGCCAAAAGGCGGCCTCAGACTGCTGACAAACCCCTGGCGTAGCTGGGGGTTTTATGATTCTGTGGGACATGTTGAAGAAACCTGCCCCCACCCAGACGGCTCTTGAGATGGTGACGCTCGACAGCCTGGTGCCGAAGGATCATCTGCTTCGCAAGATCGATGCGGTGATCGACTTTTCCTTCATCCATGACCGCGTTGCCGGGCTTTATTGCGCCGACAACGGCCGGCCGCCGCTCGATCCGACCTTGATGTTCAAGGCTTTGTTCATTGGCTACCTGTTCGGCATCCGCTCGGAGCGTCAGCTGGTGCGCGAGATCGAGGTCAACGTCGCCTATCGCTGGTTTCTGCAGATGAAGCTGACGGATGGTGTGTTTGACGCCTCGACGCTGTCGCAGAACCGCCGCCGGCGCTTCAACGACACCTCGGTCGCCCAGGACATCTTTGATCATATCGTTGAGCAGGCGATCCGTCATGGCTTGGTGGATGGCACGGTGCTTTACACGGATTCAACGCATCTGAAGGCGAATGCCAACAAGGGCAAATATGATCTTGCGATGATCGAAAAGTCGCGCTCCGATTACTGGGCCGACCTCGACCGGGCGATCGAGGCGGAGCGAGCACTGCACGGCCAGAAGCCCTTGAAGGACAAGCAGCGCGAGCCGCAGGTGAAGGAAACCAAGGTGTCGCGCACCGATCCCGATAGCGGCTACATGGTGCGCGACGGCAAGCCGAAGGGCTTCTTCTACCTCGATCACCGCACGGTGGATGGCAAGCTTGCGATCATCACCGATACCCATGTCACGCCCGCCAATGTGCATGACAGTATCGTCTATCTCGACCGGCTGGACCGCCAGCGTCAGCGCTTCGGCTTCGAGGGTCGGTGCTGTCGGGCTGGATGCCGGCTATGCCACATCCGGCATCGCCAAGGGTCTCGAGGACCGCACCATCCTCGGCGTCACCGGCTACCGCAATCCGACCCCGCCCAAGCCCGGCATGATGCGCAAGTCGAAGTTCGACTATGAGCCCGAGACAGACGGCTATCGCTGCCCCGAAGGCCAACTGCTGACCTATGCCACCACCGACCGCAACGGCTATCGGCACTATCGTTCGAATCCTGCCATCTGCGGCGATTGTCCGTTGCTGGCCTCCTGCACCAATAACGCCACGGCGACACGCACCATCACTCGCCATGTCTGGCAAGACGCCCGCGAGCGCACCGACGCCCACCGCCGGACGTCTTGGGGCAAGGCCATCTATAAGCGTCGCAAGGAGACGGTCGAACGCTCGTTTGCCGATGCCAAGCAGCTTCATGGCCACCGCTATGCCCGCTTCCGAAGTCTCACCCGCGTCGCATGCCAGTGCCTGTTGGCCGCGGCCGCCCAAAACATCAAGAAGATCGCAATGGCCCTGACAAAAGCGCCAAAACCGGCCACCGCGTAAGCCGGAACGACCCGACTTTCCTCCGCCAGAAATCCTGCAGCCAGAAAAATCCTATCCGAAAAACAAAACCCGCCGAAAAATCGACGGGTTTGTCAGCGGTCTGATGGCCGCCAAAAGGCGGCCATTTTCGTTTCAGGGCATTGTTTATGGTGGTGGCATCCCATTGAAGCGCCACGCCAACCCCGACATGGACAATCAGATCGACTGCAGCGTCCAGTTGACGATCTCAGCCGATACGCCTGCGAACGCGCGATCGAGGCCCTTCACAAGACCATCGTTCGATCCACCGGCAGACACCTCTTGTCTGAACACCTTCTGAGCTCTCACAGAACCGTTGCGGTCGTTCAGGATCTTGGCTGAAATCTCCACCACCGCGCGGCTGCCGCCGGTCGTGTCGATCTCGAAGGAGCGGATATCTGTCACGAGCTGATAATCGATCGCAAGCCCCTGGCCGGGGACGCCGACGCCGCCGAGCTTGCCGGAGTTCTCATAGGCCTCGACCAGCTTCGCCTGAACCATGCGCGGCAGCTTGTCGCCCCATTGCGCCTTAGAAAGGTACTGTATTTGCGACGGAGCCACCCGAATGACAATCTGCTCGCTGTCGATCGCCTTCAGCGCGGTCGGTTGCTGCACCAGGATCTGCCGGCCCTTTGCCGCCGGTCCACTGCCGGTCGCCGACGCTGAGAGATCGTAAGTGTCGTTCTTCGCAGCCGTCCCGCAGCCCGCAAGGCCTGCCAATAGCGGCAACGCGATCGCGGCTATCGATATCCACGAACGGCGCTGCAACACATCCGATACGGCCATATGCGCTCCCCTAATATCCCTGTTAACGCCGCGTCCGGCCGTCATATTGCTTTACAGTATCCCCGCCGAAGATCAGCCGCTGCGGATTGCGGTCGAAATCGCTGATCGCATTACTAAGGTTCTGCACGGTGGAGCGCGTGTCGTTGATGAGCGACTGCATGTCGCGCAGCCCACCGCTGGAAAATTTCTGCAGATTGTCGGCAATCGGGCCAATCCGCGAGTTGAGGTTGTCGGCAACCTTCTTGAACGAGGTAAGCGTGTCACGCGCCTGCGCAAAAAGCGACTGCGTATTATCTGTCCCGAGCAGTGCATCCAGCTTGATCAGAATACCGTCGACGCGGGTGGACGCCGAGTTCAGCTTGTTCGCCATCTGCGAAACGTCCTGGATCGTCTGATCAATGTCCTTTTGCCGAGCCGAAACGGTGTTCGCGACATCCTTGATCGATGCGACGGCAGCGCGTGCATCTTTCGTCGCCTGCGAGATGTCGTCGACGGATCCCTTGACCTTCGCCGGGTCGATTTGTGCTACCAGTGTGTCCACCCGATCGAGCGTCGCCTGCGCCTTCTTGCCGAGGTCATTGTAGGTCGTCGCTGTTTCCTCGAACCTCTGGATCGCCCCCTTGAAGTCGCCCGACGCATCGGCGACGTCGCGGCTGACCTTCTCGGCATTGCTGAGAATGGTATCGATCTTCTTCGCATCGACGGCCTTCACGAGGGCTTCGACCGCCTCCAGCGTCGAGTCGACACGACCCGAGACCTTGCGAACCGTATCGGACAGTTGCCCGACACTTTGTAGGAATGAATCAATGTTGCCGGAGTTCTTTGCTAACGCGTCGGAGAACGTCTCGGCGTTCTGCAATGTCTTCGTCAGCGGCCCACGCGCGTCCTTCACAAACCCCTGAACCTGCCCGATGGCATCGTTGGCGCGGTCGAGAATCTTGTCCGCCGTCGCCAGAAGGTTCGTGACACTCGATTGATCCGCGACGATCACCGCTCGCTTGCCGGTGTCGAGCGACTGCTGAAGAATATTCTTTTCGCCGATCTTGCCGCCCGACAGTTCGATATAGGCCGCACCCGTCAAGCCCTGGATTTCAAGGATCGCTTTCGTCGACGGATAGATCGGTGCATCGACCCGCACCTCCGTGAACGCCAGCGAGAAGCTCGGATCGTCAGCATCAATCGACAGCGATTTGACCGAACCCACCTGAATACCGTTAAACCGCACAGGCGAGCCGACGCTCAAGCCGTTCGCGGAGCCCGGAATGCGGACGATCAGCTCAGCCATGGGCCCGCCACGCCCATATTCGGCCATCCAGTAGACGAAGCCGAACGCTGCCGCGATAACGAGCACCGTGAAAAAGCCGACAATCGTGTAGTTCGCTTTTGTTTCCATCGTATCCGCTCACTTCCCGCGGCTATCTTGCGCCAGGCTGTCGTCGCCGGCATGGCCGTTCTGGGGCACGATCGAACGCGCCCGCTTGCCCTTGAAATAAGCCTGAACCCACGGATCATCGAAGGTCAGCATGTCGTCGATCGTTCCCTCGACCAATACCCGCTTCTTGCCAAGCACGGCAATGCGGTCGCAGACGGAGAAGAGGCTGTCGAGGTCGTGGGTAACCATGTAGACGGTCAGACCGAGCGTGTCCCTAAGCCTCGCGATGAGCTCATCGAACTCCGCTGCCCCGATCGGATCGAGGCCCGAGGTCGGCTCGTCGAGGAACACCAGTTCCGGGTCGAGCGCCAGGGCGCGCGCCAGCGCCGCGCGCTTGATCATGCCGCCCGAAAGCTCCGACGGGTATTTGTCGGCGGCATCCGCCGCGAGCCCGACCAGCCGGATCTTGAGTTGAGCCAGTTCGTCCATCAGTGATTGGGGCAGGTCCAGATACTCACGCATCGGCACCTGGATATTCTCCTTCACGGTGAGCGAGGAGAATAGCGCGCCTTGCTGGAAGAGCACACCGAGCCGCATGTCGAGCGCATTGCGCTGCGGCTCGTCCAGTTCATCGAAGTCCTGACCGAGGATCTTGATGTTACCCGAGCGGCGCGGCAGCAACCGAAGCACTGTCCGCATCAGGACCGACTTGCCGGTTCCCGACGCGCCGACAAAACCGAGGATTTCGCCGCGATAGATATCGAGGTTCAGATTATCGAGAACGACCTTCGAGCCGAAACCTACGGTCACGCCGCGCGCAGACAGCACGACATCCCGTCCTTGATCGTTTCTGGTCTCTGTCTGCTGTCCGTCCACGTACGATCCTTAGAAATTGATGGCCGCATAGAACATGGCAAAAAGCCCGTCCATGAGGATAACGACGAAAATCGCCTTCACCACCGACGCGGTCACGTGCTGGCCAAGCGACTCAGCACTGCCGCCTACCTTTAAGCCTTCAACCGCCGCAACGATACCAATAACCAGCGCCATGAATGGCGCCTTGATCATCCCGGACAAGACCGTCGATAGCGTGATCGCTTCATGCAGGCGTGCGATGAAATTCGCGAAGGTGATGCCGGAGTAGGCCCAAGCGACCACGGCTGCGCCGGCGAGCGAAGCAAAGTTCGCAAGCACGGTCAGCAGCGGCAATGCGACGGTCAGGGCAACCAGGCGCGGGAAGATGAGCACCCCAACAGGATTGAGCCCCATCACCTTTAGCGCATCGACCTCCTCGCGCATCTTCATCGAGCCGATCTCGGCGGTGATGGCGCTGCCGGACCGGCCGGCGATCATAATTGCCGTCAGAAGCACGCCGATTTCGCGAAGCTGCAGGATGCCGACGAGGTCGACGACGAAGACTTCGGCGCCGAAATAGCGGAGCTGAAAGGCGCCCTGTTGCGCAATGATCGCGCCGATCAGGAACGACATCAGCAATATGATCGGTACCGCGCGTACGCCCATATGGTCGATCTGGTTGACGATCGACGCCGGCGAGACGCCGCTGCCGCGCCCGAATTTCATCTGCGCGCCGCGCACAGCGGACCCTAGGATATACATGGCGGCGGCGAGATTGTTCCAGATATCGAAGGTGATCTTGCCGATCGGGGCGAAGATCTTTTCCTGCCAGCTTGCCTTTTGCTGAGGTTCCTGCTCCGCCTCCGGGGGCTCCTCGGAAAACTCGGCAATCATTTCGTCGATATGCGCGTTGCTGCCTTCGAAGTGCACGGTGCCGCCGGCACCCTCTACCTGCTTCTTCAGGCGGCAGAGCAACCAGACACCTGCCGTGTCGATATCCGTCACGCCTGACAGGTCGAGGGTCACCTCGCCTCTT
Organism: Rhizobium sp. BK060; assembly: GCF_014193145.1. NCBI lineage: Bacteria > Pseudomonadati > Pseudomonadota > Alphaproteobacteria > Hyphomicrobiales > Rhizobiaceae > Rhizobium > Rhizobium sp. BK060. The sequence goes on along the minus strand of NZ_JACHYW010000039.1, from coordinate 19,708 downwards.
CGACCGGCAGTGAGCTTCTCGAAGTCGCGCAGAACGAGGTGCAGATTAGCGCTTCGCCAATTTCCCTCGAGCTGAACGTGCTGGCCCGAACCATGGGCGTGATCGTCCACATGCAGAGAGGCAGCGCTACGGGTTTCCGACTTCAAAACGCTTGTGTCTTTCAAGGCTTACGGCGACATTGCCGACTCGCGAACTAACGGTTCGCCGCTTCGGATCAATATACCCAAGCCACACCAAATTTCCATGCGCGCAGGATTGCAAATATGCCACGGTCACTTGAAATTCAGACGGAATCCTTTCCCATATCAGGCACATTTACGATCTCGCGCGGCGCCAAGACATCGGCGGAGGTGATCCTCTGCACCATACGCGACGGCGGCGCGGTCGGTCGGGGCGAGTGCGTTCCCTATCGCCGCTATGGAGAGACGCTGGAAAGTGTCGCCGCTCAGATCGAAGCTGTAAGGCCACTAATCGAAGGTGGCTTGACTCGCCCGGAACTGCAGCGCGCAATGCCCCCGGGAGCCGCACGCAACGCAGTCGATTGCGCCCTTTGGGATCTGGAAGCCAAGCGCTCCGGCAACTCGGTCATCGCTGAACTGCGTCTCGCAGCGCCACAGCCGTTGACGACAGCCTTCACGATATCGCTCGGCGAACCCGATGTCATGGCCGACCAGGCGCGTGCAAACGCCGATCGCGCCTTGCTGAAGGTCAAGGTGGGCACCGGCGACGATGAGAGTCGTATCCGCGCCGTTCGTCTTGCCGCACCCGATGTGGCCATCATCCTCGATGCCAACGAGGGCTGGCCGGAAGACACGCTGGAGCATCATCTGCGCGTCGCAGCCGAAGCTGGCATCGCCCTCGTCGAACAGCCGTTGCCGGCTGGCAAGGATGAGCTCCTCGCCGAAATCCGCCGCCCGCTGCTCGTTTGCGCCGACGAAAGTGTCCACCACACAGGCGACCTCGCAAGCCTTCGCGATCGCTATGACGCGATCAACATCAAGCTCGACAAGACAGGCGGACTCACCGAGGCGTTGGCAATGAAGAAAGAGGCGCAGCGCCTTGATTTCGAAATCATGGTCGGCTGCATGGTCGGCACATCGCTGGCGATGGCGCCGGCTGTACTGCTGGCGCAGGGCGTCGATTTCGTCGATCTCGACGGACCGCTGCTGCTTGCGCGCGACCGTGAACCCGGTCTGCGCTACGCCGCCTCTCTTGTCTGGCCGCCGGATGCCGCGCTTTGGGGCTGAAGATAGTAGGCGACGATGACAAGGCCTAGCCCGGTCAGCGCCACCAGCGCCATCACATAATAGCTTGCGAGCCCAAGCAAGGCGTAGACGTAGCCGGAAGCAATCGTCATCAGCCCCATGAACATGCCGTTGTAGAAGAAATAGGCGCCCTGCGCCGACGACTCCTGGGTCTCTTGCACGGAGGCCACGATCCGCCGTTGGACGCCCGTGTGCACGAACGCATAGGTGCAGGAATGCATGCACTGGAGCAGAAAGAAACCCCAAAATCCCCAATGCATCGGAAACAGGATCCAGCGACAGACGCTGACCGCCGCCCCAAATCGAATGAGCGTCCAGGCGCTGAATCGGCGGCTGAGCCGCCGGGACAGAAAGAACACGGTCACCTCCGCAGCGACGCCGGCGCTCCACAGGACCGCGATCTGTGTCCCGGAGAAGCCGAGATCGCGCCAGTAGAGCGACGCGAAGGCCTGCAGGACCGCGTGGCTCGACTGCTGGATCGCGACGCCGATCAACAAGGCCAGCAAATGCGGCTGTCGCAGCGAACTTCCTGTCGCAGCCGAGATATCGACGGGTGTGCCACGCCGGCGCGTCGGGCCTATCCGCGGGCAATAGATCGCCATCACCACGGTCATGACGAAGCCGAACGTCATCACAGGGAGCACCATCTCGCCACCCCAATAGCCGATCAGCTCCCCGCCGATCAGGGTGGAAACGATAAACGCGATCGAGCCCCAGACCCTCATCGAGCCATAATCCAGACCCCAGCGCCGGACGCCCGAAATCACGATCGATTCGACGACCGGGACGTAGCAGGCAAAGGTCGCTCCCTGGATCGTATAGACGATCAGCACCGGCCAGAATGTGTTCGTCCAGTAGAGCGCGATCGCCGTCAGCAGCGATAGGCAACCTGAAAACAACAGCACATCCGCCCGCTCATTCATCCGGTCGGCATACATCGCGACGATCGGAGCGACGAGGACACGCACGACCATCGGCACGGCTAGGATGACGCCGATCTCATGGTCGTTGAACGCGTGCAGCGCAAGCCACATCGGGAAGAACGGCAAGGCCACGCCATTGACGAGCAAAGGCGCACAGTAGGACAAAGCACTGAGAAGCCGGAAGCGCGGTGGCGCCCCCTCACTTGCTGGAGGATTTTGAGCGGGAATCATGGGGTGACCTGCAGGAAACTGAACGTTGCCTATCACGTCAACCTAAGGGCGACTATGGCAAGAAATTGCCCATCTGAAACGTTTTAGAAAATAAATAGGCCTGTCGCAAAGACACAACGGGCTAAATTGATGCATGGAATTGGGGATCGAAAGGCCGCGTTCAGGCGGCCTGCTGCGCGACTTCCTTTTCGTGATGGCCGATCGCCATCGGGATCGGCTGCATGCCGCTCGTTGCACGCCACTCGATCAATTCAAACGTGCCGTCCTGATGCTCGGCAATCGCCGTGCAGCTTTCGACCCAGTCGCCGGTATTAATGTAACGGATGCCGTCCATGTCCTCCATCACCGCGTGGTGGATATGGCCACAGATCACGCCGTCGGCACCGTGCTTGCGAGCTTCTTCGGCGACGACCCGCTGGAACTCGCCGATGAAGTTGACTGCGTGTTTGACCTGCAGCTTGGCCCATGCGGAAAACGACCAATAGGGCATGCCCATCCGGCGGCGGATGGCTGCCAGGCCGACATTGATCATGATCGCCATGTCGTAGGCCCAGTCGCCGAGATAAGCGAGCAGGCGCGCGTTGCGCACGACGACGTCGAACTCGTCGCCATGCAACACGAGGTATTTCTTGCCGTCGGCCGCCTCATGCATCATCCGCTCAGCAACCTCGATGCCGCCGAAATGGGTGCCCGGAAAGTCGCGAAGGAATTCGTCGTGATTGCCCGGGATATAGATGACCCGCGTGCCCTTGCGCGCCTTGCGCAGTAGCTTCTGGACCACATCGTTGCAATCCTGCGGCCAGTACCAGCTACGCTTCAACCGCCAGCCGTCGACGATATCGCCGACAAGAAAGATGGTATCCGCCTCGTGATGCTTGAGAAAATCCAGCAGGAAGTCCACCTTCGCGGCCTTGGAGCCGAGATGCACATCGGAAATGAAAAGCGTACGGAAGTGCCGCGTATCCATATTGTCCCTCACAAGCATCCTGCTCATGTCCCATTGTTCACCTGCCCTTCCAAAACCAGAGTCGTGTTTCAGGAAGATGACATGCCGGCGCTACGGCTGATTTTCCCGGTTTCCATCGAGCCTCGCCGCGGCCGCGGCAGATTTGCGCTGTTTTCGCATTTCGAACGGAAATTCCGACTGTTCCGCCACCCCGTTTGATGTATTGAAGGCAGTTCAAAGACAGCATGCGGCAGCCCGGAGGCGATGATGGATCATCAGGAAAAGTCCAAGACGGAAAAAAATCTGGCAGGTGGAAGTCTCGACGAGCAGGCGCTCTACTTCCATCGCTATCCGCGTCCGGGCAAGCTCGAAATCCAGGCGATCAAGCCGCTCGGCAACCAGCGCGACCTGGCACTCGCCTATTCTCCGGGCGTTGCAGCGCCCTGCCTGGCGATCCGCGACAATCCCGAGACGGCCGCCGACTATACGTCTCGCGCAAATCTCGTAGCGGTCATTTCCAACGGTACGGCCGTTCTCGGCCTCGGCAATATCGGCCCGTTGGCATCGAAGCCGGTCATGGAGGGCAAGGCCGTCCTCTTCAAGAAGTTCGCCAACATCGACGTCTTCGACATCGAGGTCGATGCATCGAGCGTCGAGCAGATGGTGTCGACCGTCGCCTCGCTCGAGCCGACCTTCGGCGGCATCAATCTCGAGGACATCAAGGCACCGGAATGTTTCGAGATCGAGCGTCAGCTGCGCGAAACCATGAAGATCCCGGTCTTCCACGATGACCAGCATGGCACCGCCATCATCGTTGCCGCCGCCATCCTCAATGGTCTGGAACTGGCGAACAAGAAGATCGACGAGGTCAAGATCGTCGCCTCGGGTGCCGGTGCTGCCGCCCTTGCCTGCCTCAATCTCCTCGTCACGCTCGGCGCCAAGCGGGAAAACATCTGGGTCCATGACATCGAGGGCCTCGTCTACGAAGGCCGCACCGAATTGATGGACGAATGGAAGAGCGTCTACACGCAGAAGAGCGACACACGCACACTCGCCGAAAACATCGGCGGTGCCGACGTCTTCCTTGGACTTTCCGCCGCCGGCGTGCTGAAGTCGGAACTGCTGGCGCAGATGGCCGAAAACCCGCTGATCATGGCGCTCGCCAACCCGACGCCCGAGATCATGCCCGATCTCGCTCGCGCCGCGCGCCCCGATGCCATGATCTGCACCGGCCGTTCCGACTTCCCGAACCAGGTGAACAACGTTCTCTGCTTCCCCTATATTTTCCGCGGCGCGCTCGATTGCGGCGCAGTGACGATCAACGAAGAAATGAAAATGGCGGCCGTGCGCGCCATCGCAGCACTTGCGCGCGAGGAACCTTCCGACGTCGCCGCACGCGCCTACTCGGGTGAAACGCCGGTCTTCGGCCCGAACTACCTGATTCCCTCGCCTTTCGACCCGCGCCTGATCCTGCGCATCGCCCCGGCCGTCGCGAAGGCAGCCGCCGAGAGCGGTGTCGCCCTGCGCCCGATCAGCGACTTCGACGCCTACCTCGACCAGCTCAACCGTTTCGTCTTCCGCTCCGGTTTCATCATGAAGCCGATCTTTGCCGCGGCGAAGAATGCCGAGCGCAAGCGCGTGATCTTCTCCGAAGGCGAGGACGAGCGGGTGTTGCGCGCCGCACAGGTCCTGCTGGAAGAAGGAATTGCCAAACCGATCCTGATCGGTCGCCCGCAAGTCATCGAGACTCGCCTAAAGCGCTACGGCCTACGCATTCGTCCACTGGCCGATTTCGATGTCATCAACCCGGAAGACGATCCACGCTTCCGCGAATATGTCGATCTCTACTTCTCGCTCGTTGGACGTCGCGGCGTCATTCCGGAGGCAGCCCGTACCATCGTTCGTACCAACACGACTGTCATCGGCGCCCTGGCCCTGAAGCGGGGTGAGGCAGATGCGCTCATCTGTGGGCTGGAGGGCCGCTACGAGAAACATCTGCGCGACGTTCGCCAGATCATCGGCAAGCGACACGACGTGTGCGACTTCTCGGCGCTCAGCCTGCTGATCTCGCAGCGCGGTGCCGCCTTCTTCACCGACACCTACGTCACCTTTAATCCGACTGCGGAGGAGATTGCGGAGTCCGCGGTTCTTGCCGCCGAGGAAATCAAGCGCTTCGGCATCACGCCGCGAGCTGCCCTCGTATCCCATTCGAATTTCGGTTCGCGTGAGTCCGAGAGCGCGACGAAGATGCGTGCCGCTCTCAAGCTCGTGCGTGAGGCGGCGCCGGATCTCGAAGTCGACGGCGAAATGCACGGCGAAAGCGCGATCTCCGACGCCCTGCGCAAGCGCGTCATGCCCGACACGACCCTGCACGACGAAGCAAACCTGCTGGTTTTCCCGAACCTCGATGCAGCCAACATCACGCTCGGCGTCGTAAAGTCGATGATCGACGGGTTGCACGTCGGGCCGATCTTGCTTGGTGCAGCGCTGCCCGCGCACATCCTGGCGCCGTCCGTCACTTCCCGCGGCGTAGTCAACATGGCCGCCCTCGCCGTCGTGGAGGCTTCACAACCGGCGTGATTTGCCGCAGATCGAGAAAATGCGGTAGGATTCTGACCGCAGCTCGTTAAGACAAACGAGCTAGCAATGAAGGCGCGGCGAAAAAGCCGCGCCAGACGACCCTGCTATTTGCTCATCGATGGGACGATGCCTTGAACCGCTGGATTCTGTCACTCATAGCCGCATTTACTTTGACCGGCCCGAGCTACGCCCAGATGCCGGCAATCTGTGGCGATCTGCGCGCCCGCCTTGCCGACCTGCCGCAGATCATCGGCAGCACGTCCGAGGTGCGCAAGTACGCCAGCGCTATCGCAGAGCAGAACCTTGAGCTTCGCAAGGTCCGCAGCGATCTGCGCCAGAGCGGCTGCACGAGCGGCAGCATGGTGGTGATCGGCGACGATGACGGATACTGCGGGGAACTCGAGCGCGCAGAATCCAAGATGGTCGACAATATCCGCTATCTCCAGCAGCGTCGCGACGAACTGCGCGGTCAGAGCGAGGATGTCCGCACGAGGAACGAACTTCTTGCCGCACTCGATGACAATGGCTGCAACGAGGAACAATGGCCCGCCGACAGCGCCGAAGGGTATGCGCAGCCACCGAGTATCGAAGATCAGGCGCTGCGAAGCGACACGTTCATTCCGTTGGGTCGTGATCCCAGCCGGCGCCGCTATGGTCTCCCGGGCATGTCGCCGCTCTCTCATCTGAACACCGTCTGCGTGCGAAGCTGTGACGGCGGCTTTTTTCCGTTGAGCTCGAACGCAACATCCCAGGACTTTGCCCGCGATGCCGACACCTGCTCGAAGATGTGTCCCGGCATCGACACCGAGCTCTTCTATCATGACGTCTCCAGCACGGAGACATCGCAGATGATCTCCGCGGCGACAGGCGCGCCCTACAGCGCCATGCCGAATGCCTTCGCCTACAAGAACCGCAAGCCCGGCGAAAGATCGTCCTGCAGCTGCGATCTAAACGCCTACTACGAGCGGATGCGAAAAAGCCAAACGATCAGCGAACCGCCGCAGGGGTCGATCACCACGATCGAAACCAAGAAGCCCGAGACCAAGAGCCCGACCGCAGCACCCGCGGTTCCGCTGCCACAGGTGCCGGACAGGCCTTACGACCCGGCAAACAAGGTCCGTCAGATCGGTCCGCAGTTCCTGGCGGGCGACCAAGGCACGATCGACCTCAAGAACCCGGCAAAGCCAGGTCCCCAGCCGCAGCAATAGTCGCTGCCTAGTCTGCAGACTTGCCCCAACGATCCATAAACACAAGCTCCTCCAGCGGCAGGCGCTGGCGCCATCCTTTGACCGCCAGTTCCGGTTGGTCATAGAGCTGATCGACGTAACCTAGGCACAGCCAGGCAACGATCTCCACCCGCTCCGGAACGCCGAGAATCCCCTTGATATCGGACTCGTGAAAGATGCTCACCCAGCCGACCCCGACGCCTTCGGCACGCGCTGCCAGCCACAAATTCTGCACGGCGCAGACTGTGGAGTAGGAGTCCATTCGCCGGTTGTGGGTCCGTCCGAGAACGACATCACCGCAGCGATCGGGATCACAGGTGACGCAAATGCTGAGCGGTGCGGCTCGGATGCCCTCCAGCTTCAGCGACCGGTAGAGCTGCTGTCGCTCCCCCTGAAACATCTCGCCGGCCTCGCGATTAGCGCGATCGAACGCCTGCCAAACAGCCTCCTTCATCTGCTGATCGCGCACCAGGACGAAGTTCCAGGGCTGCATGAATCCAACAGACGGGGCGTGGTGCGCAGCCGTCAAAAGCCTGCTGACGACGTCGTCGGGTATGGGATCCGGGCGAAACTCCGAACGCACGTCACGGCGCGTCGAAATCGCCCTGTAGACGGCGTCGCGGTCCTCGGTCGAAAAGGCTGCAGCTCCCGACAGGGAGCCTGAATGGTCTGGTCGCATCGTCAATCCCCAACAACACAACCGCCCGCCGTCCACGCGGGTCAGTCTATGATGTCGGGCCGGTCTTCTGACTTGGCGTCATCCGACTGCCGCGCCTTCCCGGTACTGGACCAGTGGCGTGTTGCGGCAGTCGTCAGCCTTACAGCGTTGGGCACGTTTCGGTCTCACACCGAATTCCCGATTCTCCCGCCTAAGACGGGCACCCGACGGAAGGGTCTATGCCGGCAAAAATCACGCGATGCAATCCCTCACACAGAGACTGGGTAGTAACGCACATAGGCGAACTCATCGCCCGACGGCGACCAGTTCGGCACGTTGATCGTTCCCTGCCCGCCGAAGAGATCGAAGAGTGTTGTCAGCTTGCCCCCATCCATGTCCATCAGCCGCAGCCGTACATTGAGATCGCGCGGGTGGTCGAAGACGTCGGGATCGTAGGAAAGGATCAGGACCTTATCGTTGTTTGGCGACGGATGAGCAAACCAATTCCCACAATTGTCGCTGGTGATCTGCTCGAGGCCGGTCCCATCCGGGTGAATGCGCCAGATCTGCATGAGGCCGGTGCGGCTGGAATTGAAGTAGATCCACTGGCCGTCGGCTGAATAATCCGGCCCGTCATTGCGCCCCTCGCCGTGCGTCAACCGCTTTTCTTCGCCGCCGTCCACGGAGATCGTGTAGATATCGAATACGTCGTTGCGGATGCCGCAATAGGCCAGTTGTTTCCCGTCGGGCGACCAGCCATGCCAGTAGGACGGCTGATTTTGCGTCACCAGACGCGGCGTGCCGCCTTCGGCGGGTAGCACATAAATCGTCGACTTACCGAACTCAGTCTTATCGGAAATGACGATCTGACGGCCATCAGGCGAAATGCCATGATCATTGTTACAGGCCGTGGCAAAGCCGGTATCGACCTTTTCGACCTTGCCCGAACCGTCAAGCGCCAGACGGTACAGAAGACCGTCACCGTTCAGCAGAAGATAGCTACCGTCGGGTGAAAAGTTCGGCGCCTCCACGAGTTGCGTGGTTTGCCAGACGACGCGCGCCTCGCCTGTCCTGATGTTGTAGATCTCGACGGAACTGCGCAATCTGAATCCTCCTGACATCGACTCCGTCAGACCTACGACGGCCCGCCACTCAGCACAAGCAAATGCACCAGGCCAGCTTGCACCACAGGACGTGTCTCTTGGGCGACCGGCGCCTTATCCACTAATCACAAATGCGGGAAACCTAACGGTTCATCTAGCGTTCATGACGAGGATGTGACAGTTCGGTGAAGCTTTTATGACGTTGGAGTTTTCCGGTTGATCGCGTTGGTAATGAGGTCTGCAGTGGCAGCGCGCTTTGCGTCGCTTTCCACCGATTTCGGAGGAAGCGTCCGGTCGCCTGCTATACGCACAGCGCTCGGCGTCGCTCTTTGCGCCCTGCTTGCTCTCTTTGCTACGGCCGCCGTCGAGATAATTGCCCGCGATGGGCTGGCCGACGTGCGCGAATTCCTGATATCGCCGGCGCGTCCCGGAATGACGACCGTTGTAATGTTGACTGTCCTGATGCTGTCGCTCGATGCCGCCTTGGGAAGACAATTCATTTCGGCATTGATCGTTCTCCCGCTGGTCTTCGTTCCCGCCATTGTCTCCAACCAGAAGCAGCATTACCTCACGGACCCCCTTTATCCATCCGACGTTCTTTTCGGGCGCCAGATCATGGAACTGCTTCCTGTCATGGTGCGCGACCGCCCCTGGACTGCCGTTGCGATGGTTGTCGGCATTGCCCTTTCCGCTGGCGCGATTGTCATCCTCTGGCGCTTCGCCTGGCGCAACTTCCCGAAACTCTCAAGGACCTCTCGCCTCCGCCACCTGTGCGTCGGCCTGCCCGTTATCGCGACTTTCGGGTCATTGATGGACTATTCACAGTATTCCTTCATCCGTGACCGCCTTCAGGTGGTCCCGATGATGTGGGACCAGAAGGAAAACTACCGGAGCAACGGCTTCATCCTCGCCTTCATCTTCAATATTCCGATGGCCGACGTTGCAGCACCGGCCGGCTTCGGTACGCAGGCGCTTGATGCTATCCCCGGCCGCAACTACGGCTATCTCAGCGGCCCACGAGAAAAGCCCGACGTGATCATGCTGATGAGTGAATCGTTCTGGGATCCGACCCGACTGAAGACGCTGAGCCTGTCGCCCGATCCCATGCCGACTATTCGCGCCGAGCAGTCTGGCCATGTATTCTCACCGGAGTTCGGCGGCATGACCGCCAACGTCGAATTCGAGGCGTTGACAGGCTTTTCCAATGCCTTCCTCCCATATGGCAGCATCCCCTATCAGCAATACATCCGTCGCGATGTTCCCTCGCTCGCCACGTTCTTCCGCGGCGAAGGCTATGCCGCCCGCTCACTTCATCCATTCAGCGGCTGGTTCTGGAACCGCAACGAAGTCTACAAGGACTTCGGTTTCGAGCAGTTCCGCTCTGAAGAAACCATGCCTCCGATGGAAAAGAGGGGCATCTTCGCTTCGGACGAGTCCCTTATGAAGGAGATCATGCGCGAGGCCGACGGTATTGATCGTCCGTTCTTCTTCTTTGGTGTCACCCTGCAGGGACATGGTCCCTACGAGCCGAACCGTTACGTACACAACACCGTCGACATCAAGGGCAACCTGAACGATGCGGACCGGGCCACGCTGGCCACCTACACGCAGGGGATCAAGGAAGCCGACGACAGCCTCAAGATGCTGATGAATTGGGCCGAGAAGCGCGATCGCGAGACGATCATCGTCCTCTGGGGCGATCACCTTCCGCCGCTCGGCAACGTCTATATGGCGACCGGCTACATGCCGGACCAGGTTGCCACGCGTAAGGCATCGGTCAGCGTCATGAAGCAGGAACACGAGACGCCGCTCGTCATCTGGTCCAACAAGAAAGGCAGCAAGAAGGACGTCGGCACGATCAGCCCATCGCTGCTGCCCTACCATCTCTTGAAGTTCGCAGGCTTCGAGCATCCCTACTACACCGGCTTTCTCGGCCGCGTGCGGAAGAAGTACAGTGTCATCGATCGTTACCAACTGATTGCGCGTGACAACACGCCGTCGCCCGATTGGGTCCTGAAGCCGAAGAACCTCGATCCTCTCGTACGGGACTATCGATATCTCCAGCACGACATCATGTTTGGCAAGGCTCAGACGCTCGGCCGCTTCTTCCCACAGCATGCCCGGCTGTATGCGCAAGGCACGTAAGAGAGCGGCACAAGCCCGCATTGCAATTTGAAAACATTACGGAATACTGGCGCCCGAGCGATCTAGCATTCGGAGTTAGCCATGCATAATCTATCGGACTTCATCCACCATCACTTCGACAAACCTGTTGACGAACTCGGTGAGATCGAGAAGCGCGTTCTCGCAAAAGCCCATGAGCGTAAGATAATCTCGACCGACATCAATGCGGCCTTGCAGGCGGAATCATCCACCGGACAGCGCCTTGCGGATTCGATTGCCCGCGTCGGCGGCTCATGGTCGTTCATTGTCGCCTTCTTCTTGTTCCTGGTCTTCTGGTGCGTCGTAAATACGGTCGTACTACTCACACGCGCCTTCGATCCCTATCCCTTTATCTTCCTCAATCTCGTGCTCTCGATGCTTGCCGCAATCCAGGCTCCCATCATCATGATGTCGCAGAACCGGCAAGCAGAGCGCGATCGCTTCGAGGCGGCGAAAGACTACGAAGTCAATCTCAAAGCTGAACTGGAAGTTCTTTCTCTACATCAGAAGATAGATATGCGTGTGCTCACCGAAATTGCAGCACTGCGCGAAGACATCGAGCGACTGAATCAGCGCCTGCCCAGTTGATGGAACGATCGGGGATCGCTTGAATTTAACTATACCGACCGATTAACGATCCGCTAACCAAGTCTCGCATTGAAACACCGTCACAAATGTAAGAGGAGCAATTGGAACCAATCCGACCGACCGTACGAGACGATGCTCACTGGCCGACCGCATACACGCGAGGAAATTCTTGATCACCCCCTGTTTCTGTCGATCGAACGCCAGATAGCGCTCCATCTTATCGGCATTTACAAGCGCGCTCCTCGTCTTGCCCGCCTCGCCGCTTCGCATCAAAAGTGGCTGCTGACACAAACGCTGTTCGCCATGCATACCGGACGCGATCGAGGCAATCCCGTTTCAGGGCTCACGGCCGGTCGCATGATGCAGGTCGCCAAGGAGTTTGACCTCGCCAGCAAAAATACCGCGGCCTCGTTTCTTGCCGAACTCATCGCCTACAAATTTCTACGGGATGCTCCTGATGAAACGCCCGATCGGCGCCTCCGTCGCCTCGAAACGACCGAACTCAGCGAGGAGGCCATGGCGTCCTGGTTCCAGGGGCATATGGCCTGCCTCGATCAACTCGATGGCGGCAATCGTGCAAAGCTGACTGCAGACAGCCCCCGGCTCTTTCATCTCGCGCAGCCGCGTGCTGCGCGTGCTCTCATCCAGGAACCGATCTGGAAGGAGCCACGGAGCAGTATCGGCCACTTTCTCTGGTCCGATGTCGGCGGCCTCGTGCTGCACGATCTAATCAGTCGCCTCCCCAACGACGCGCGGGAACACGACCGCATTCTGCTCAAAGGCGTGAGCATCAGCGAAATCGCCAATGAATTCGGCATCTCCCTCACCAATCTGAAGCGGATGTTCAAGAAAGCCGAAACCGATAACCTGCTTGGCTGGGAAAGTCCCCGCAACCGCGGCGCATTGTGGCTCTCGCGCATATTCATCGAAGACTATTTCTACTGGCAGTCCGCGAAATTCGCCGAATTGGACAGCGCCATCCACTGGGCGGCCGGCCAAATCCGCTAGCACACACCACCAATCGTCGCATAGCTGCCCATGCCAGATGGCAGCGGAGACGCTCGGCATCAAGATCGGCGAGGCCGACGTGCGTGCCACCTGACGCCTGCTGCCAACAATCCGTCCTTGCCCAATAAAAAAGCCCGGCATCAGCCGGACGGCATCAACCGGGCTTTTTTTGTCCATCTTGTTTTATTAGCCGTTGACGGCCATCCGCTTTTCGTCGCGGCCACCCTTCATGCGCTCGGCCAGCAGGAAGGCAAGCTCCAGCGCCTGATCGGCATTGAGACGCGGGTCGCAATGCGTGTGGTAGCGATCGTGCAGATCTTCAGCCGTCACCGCGCGGGCGCCGCCTGTGCATTCGGTCACATCCTTGCCGGTCATCTCGATGTGGATACCGCCCGGATGCGAGCCCTCGGCGCGATGAATCTGGAAGAAGCTCTCGACTTCCGACAGGATCCTCTCGAACGGGCGGGTCTTGTAGTTGTTCAACGTGATCGTATTGCCGTGCATCGGATCGCAGGACCACACGACCTTGCGACCTTCCCGCTCGACTGCGCGGATAAGACGCGGTAGATGCTCGGCAACCTTATCGTGGCCGAAGCGGCAAATCAGCGTCAACCGGCCCGCTTCATTTTGCGGATTGAGGATGTCGATCAGGTTCAACAGATCGTCGGCCTGCAGCGACGGACCGCACTTGAGGCCGATCGGGTTTTTGATGCCGCGGCAGTATTCGACATGCGCGTGGTCGGCCTGACGCGTACGGTCGCCGATCCAGATCATGTGGCCTGACGTCGCGTACCAGTCGCCGGATGTAGAGTCGACGCGGGTCAATGCTTCCTCGTAGCCAAGCAGCAGCGCTTCGTGGCTGGTGAAGAAATCCGTCTCGCGCAGACTCGGATTGTTTTCCGAGGTGATGCCGATGGCCTTCATGAAGTCCATCGTTTCGCTGATGCGACCGGCAAGCTTGCGGTAGCGCTCGCCCTGTGGGCTATCCTTGACGAAGCCAAGCATCCACTGATGCACATTCTCCAGGTTGGCATAGCCACCCATCGCGAAGGCGCGCAGCAGGTTCAGCGTGGCAGCCGACTGGCGATATGCCATGGCCTGACGCTCCGGGTTCGGGATGCGTGCTTCCTCAGTGAACTCGATGCCGTTGATGATGTCGCCGCGGTAGCTCGGCAGCGATACGCCGTCCTGCGTCTCAATGCCGGAAGAGCGCGGCTTGGCAAACTGGCCGGCGATGCGGCCAACCTTGACGACCGGCAGTTGCGCACCGAACGTCAGCACGACGGCCATCTGCAGGAAGGCACGGAAGAAGTCGCGGATATTGTCTGCACCATGCTCGGCGAAACTCTCGGCACAGTCCCCGCCTTGCAAGAGGAAACCGTTGCCTTCAGCAACGTTGGCGAGATGCTTCTTCAACCGGCGCGCTTCACCTGCAAAGACGAGCGGGGGATAGGATGCGAGCTGGGCTTCCGTTGCTGCCAACGCCGTCTGGTCCGGATAGTCCGGAACCTGCTGGATCGGTTTTTGCCGCCAACTGCTCGGAGTCCAATTCTGTGCCATCTCACTCACCTGTTTCCGCATCCGGTCCGTCCGGATGTTCCGTCCTAAAAATGTTGCGCGGCTTATAAACCTTTAGCGCCATCTTGCATAGCGGCGTTCCGCTCTTTGGCGTTACTGATTCAATCGACCAACAACAGGCGATATAAAGGAATTCCGCGGCGCGTTTTCAAACAATAGGCGCGCAATTTAACGGTCGAGAAACCAAGACAGTTTGTATCTAATTTAGGCTTATACCTTAGAAACACCCTCAATTCTAATGGCGCGTCATGATGACTCCCGCTTGAGCACCGATGGCATGGTGGAACCGTGGGATTGATTTCGTGCGCAGCTTGTATCGTTTCTGCACTGACCGTTCCGGCAATTTCGGTCTATTGACGGCTATTTTGATGGTGCCGCTCATCGGCTCGGCGGGCGTGGCCGTAGACTTCGCCCACGCGCTGAGCTTGCGCACGCAGCTCTACGCGGCCGCCGACGCCGCAGCCGTCGGCGCAATCGCGGCAAAGTCGGCCGCAACCACCGCCGCAATGAAGATGACAAGCGATGGCCCGATCTCGGTCGGAAAAGACGATGCGCGAAACATTTTCGTCGCGCAGATGCAGGGTGAGCTGACGGCAAGCGATGTAGCCGTTGACGTTCAGGTGAGCCGCGCGTCCAACAAGCTCAACTCCTCTGTGACCTTCACCGCACAAGTCCCGACGTCGTTCATGCAGATCTTTGGCCGGAAAAGTGTAGAAATATCTGGCACCGCCACTGCCATGTTTCAGACGGCCTCCTTCATGGATTTCTATATCCTGCTCGACAACACGCCGTCGATGGGCGTCGGCGCGACACCGGCCGATGTCGCTATCATGGAACAGAAGACTCCGGATACCTGTGCCTTTGCCTGCCACATCGTGTCGGAAGCTGGTGTCGAGGACAAGAACAGCTATTACAATATCGCCCGCAACAATGGCGTCACCTTACGCGTCGACGTGGTTCGCCAAGCTACGCAAAAACTGACCGAAACGGCAAAAAACGAACGCCAGTCCGACAACCAGTTCAGAATGGGTGTCTACACGTTCGGCAAGAAGGCGGAAGACGCGAACCTGACCACAATTTCAGCGCCGATTACGGACCTCGACAAGGTCGCGACATACACGAACGCTGTCACTCTGATGTCGATTCCGAGACAGGGCTACAACAACGATCAGCAGACGAGCTTCGACAACTCACTGACACAGATGAACAAGATCATTTCAACACCGGGAGATGGCAGCACCGAGGCCCAGCCGCAGAAGATTCTGTTCTTCGTGTCCGACGGCGTCGGTGACAGCAAGAAGTCGAACTGCACGAAACCGAAGACCGGCGAGCGTTGCCAGGAGCCAATCGACATTTCCTTCTGCAAGCCGCTGAAAGATCGGGGCGTCAAGATCGCAGTACTCTACACGACCTACCTGCCGCTGCCGAAGAACAGCTGGTACAACACCTGGATCAAGCCTTTCCAGAGCGAAATCCCCACGAAGATGCAGAGCTGCGCTTCGCCCGGTCTCTATTTCGAAGTCACGCCTACACAGGGGATCACGGACGCCATGCAGGCACTGTTCCTGAAGGTCATCCGCATGCCCCGCATCACCAGCTGATCGGCGTTAAACGCGAACGCCGTCCCGAATGCGATAGTTCGGCGCATACATTGTGACGAGTTCTTCGGCTGCCGTCGGATGCACCGCCATGGTCCGGTCGAAATCGTCCTTGGTGCAGCCGGCCTTCAAAGTGATGCCGAGGATCTGAGCCATTTCTCCGGCATCGTGGCCGAGGATGTGCGCACCGACGACCTTGCGACTGGAAGCGTCGACAATCAGCTTCATGATCATCTTCTCGCCCCGCCCCGACAGCGTTGCCTTCAACGGCCGAAACTGGGCGCGATAGACCTCGAGCTCCTTGTAGCGCTTGCTCGCCTCTTCCTCGGTCAGCCCGACGGTGCCGATCTCCGGCTGCGAGAATACCGCCGTTGCGATCGTGTCGTGATCCGGCTTGGTCGGGTTATCCTTGTACTCGGTCTCGATGAAGCACATCGCCTCGTGGATCGCCACCGGCGTCAACTGTACCCTGTCGGTGACATCGCCGAGCGCATAGATATTCGGGACGCTGGTGCGCGAATACTCGTCGACGACCACCGCTCCACGCTCGTCGGTCTTCACGCCGGCGGCTTCCAGGCCAAGGCCTTCCGTATTGGGGATGCGTCCAAGCGCCAGCATGACGACATCGGCCGCCAGCGTGCCGTTCTTCAGCGTCCCGACCGAAAGACGGCCGTTCTCTTTCGAAACCTTCTGCAGCGTGTCGTGGCAGAGAATGCGAATGCCCTTGGCGGCCATCGCCTCGTGCAGCCCCTGGCGAAGGTCCTGATCGAAGCGCGACAGGATCTCGGCGCCACGGTAGATTAGCGTCGTCTCGACGCCGAGGCCGTGGAAGATATTGGCAAATTCCACCGCGATGTAACCGCCACCGGCGATCACGATCGACTTCGGCAGTTCTTCCAGATCGAAGGCCTCGTTCGACGAAATGCAGAGGTCATTCCCCGGCAAGGCCGCATGCGGGTTCGGCCGCCCACCGGTCGCGATCACGATCGTCTTGGCGGTCACCGTCTTGCCGGTGTTGATCAGTCGAACCGTGTGGGCATCGACCAGCTCGGCGCGCGTTTCCAGGATCTCGGCGTTGGCGCCCGCAAGCCCCTTCTTGTAGAGCCCTTCCAGGCGCGCGATCTCGTTGTCCTTGGCGGCAATCAGCTTCTTCCAATCGAACGAACTCTCGCCGACTGTCCAGCCGAAACCGGCGGCATCCTCGAAGTGCTCGTGGAACTGAGCCGCGTACACGAAAAGCTTCTTGGGCACGCAGCCACGGATCACGCATGTTCCGCCGTAGCGGTACTCCTCTGCAATCGCGACCTTCTTACCAAGCGAGGCTGCAACGCGGGCGCTTCGCACGCCGCCTGAGCCCCCGCCAATGACAAAGAGATCGTAATCGTAGGATGTCATGAAAAACTCCGGCTGGAATCGGCTGTGAGGTGAAGGTGATATAGTATCGACCGTCGCAAAAACAAAAGCCCGGACGATGCCGGGCTTTTTCTATCTCTTATCGACGTCCGCTTACGGCTTCGGCTTTGCCGCCGGCGTCGCAGCCTTCGGCGCGGTCGTTGCGGCTGGGTTGGCCGGATCAACTGCCGGTGGCGGCGCCTTAATGACCTTGCTGAGCTCAGTGCTCGTCTGCTTCTGCAGGTCGCGAGAAATTCCCTGCGCCCAGATGTCGGCAGCCTTCACCGTCTCGCGCGATGCGATCGGGCCATCCTTCAGCAGCTTCTTGCCAACCGGCGAGTTGTAGAACTCGGCGATCGCGTTGAGTTCCTCGACAGAGAATGCCTTGGCATAGGTCAACGCGGCTTCCTTCTCGAGGTCGGCGCGACGCGGAGCAAGGGCAAGGGCTTGCTTGTCGACCTCAGCGGTGATCGCATCTTGGTAGTTCGGCGAATCCTGGATGAGATCGGCCTTCAGACGCTCAGCGAGACCCGGCAGGATGTTGTCGAACTGTGCGGTGGCGCCGATTGCATCGATGGCAGCGCGCGCCGCCTTCAGCTGCTCCGGAGAAGCCTCCTGCGCGTGTGCGGCAGAGCCGAATGCGACGCCCGAAAGAATAACGGTCGCAGCAGCAAAACGGCCAAGACCTGCAAATTTAATCATGAGTTTCAATGCTCCTGTTACCTATTCGCCCGCAGCGTGCGTGCACCTGCTGGACCCGCAATGATCGCAAGTGCCGCCATATTGAGAAAAAGCCCGTGTTCAACGACTCCGGGTATTGAATTCAGCTCGTTTGAAAGCGCCTCTGCATCAGGAATGCGGCCAAAAGATGCATCGATGATGTAGTGGCCGCCGTCCGTCATGAAGTCTTCGCCACCGGATTGGCGCAGCGTCAGGCTGCCGCTCAACCCCAGTTTGGAGGCCTTCTTTTCGATTGCCATGCGCGTGGAGACCAACCCGAACGGATTTATCTCGATCGGCAGTGGAAATGCGCCGAGCGTCGCGACCAGTTTGCTTTCGTCGGCAATGACGATCATGCGCTGAGATGCCGCAGCAACGATCTTCTCGCGCAGTAGCGCACCACCGCCCCCCTTGATGAGCGTCAGGTCGGAATCGACCTCGTCCGCGCCATCGATCGTCAGATCGAGTTCCGGCAGTTCATCGAGTGACTTCAGCGGCACGCCGAGCTCGACGCAAAGCCTTGCCGTGCGTTCGGACGTTGGCACTCCTTCGACCTTGAAACCGGTTGAAACCTTCTCCGCAAGCAGCCGAACGAACTCCTCGGCAGTACTCCCGGTTCCGATTCCAAGTCGCATGCCGTATTCGACATGAGCGAGTGCGGCCTCGGCGGCCTTGATCTTCATTTCGCGGGCATCCATGCGCCGCTGACTCCGATTATTGCGTTGGATGTGCTGTTTACACGGCTCGCTTGCCAAACGAAAGCCAAAATAGCGTAATGATTTTCGAAAAGCCGTGGGCATCTGCAACTGGTCGCCTTTGCCGCGAAACGTTGCTTTTGCCGTCCTCATCACCTACGGCCTGATAACATCATTTCTGAAAGGCGGAATCCTTGACCCCTGCCCTCGTTGTATTCGATCTCGACGGAACACTGCTCGATACTCACTCCGATCTGGTCGAAAGTATAAACCATACGATTGCCGAGCTCGGCATGGCGCCAGTCAGCTATGACGACCTCACGCATCTGGTCGGACACGGTGCCAAGGTCATGATCGAGCGGGCTTGCAACCTTCGGGGGCACGGGCTGCAGCCTGAGCAACTCCCAGCTCTACTCGACCGGTTCATCACTTACTATGCCAACAACATGCCTGGACGCACGGTACCCTACCCGGGCCTAGTCGACGCAATGGACCAACTGAAGAGCGCGGGCTGCAAGCTTGCCGTTTGCACCAACAAGCTCGAAGGTCTGGCGTGCAGCCTGATCGAGAAGCTTGAACTCGCCCACTATTTCGACGCCATTACCGGCGGCGATACATTCACGGTCAGAAAACCGGACGCCCAGCACCTCCTCGGAACCATCGAGCGCGCCGGCGGCGACGCCGGCAACACCGTCATGATCGGCGACAGCGCCAACGACATTCTCGTTGCCCGAAATGCCGGGGTGCCCTCGATCGCTGTGCCATTCGGCTATTCCGACGTTCCCGTCGAGACACTCGGGCCGACCCGTGTGATCGCACATTTCAAGGAGCTCACGCCTGCGCTCGTGGACGAGTTGATCGCGGACTTTGCTGCAAGACCGACTGCCGCAGTAGGCTGAGACAATCGGGTAGGAGGGAGCCCCCTCCTCCCACACCCGTGTGCGAACGGTTCCGTACACGGCGGTTCATGAAGCGTTGTTTAGACGTCTGAGTTCCTGCTGGAGAGAGATCAGCCCGAGTTGGTCAAAGAAGGC
>NZ_JACHYW010000038.1:0-52384 GCF_014193145.1 Rhizobium sp. BK060 | reverse complement strand
GCGTCGCGCGCAGCATCCAACTGCTCGTCCCCCCGCAAGAGCTGCCAATTCTGGGCATAGACCAACCCGTCATAATCTCTGAGATGGGACACTAGTTACCTCAACCCATTCTACCCGCCTGGCCCGAGTCTTTGGACACAAGCCAAGTGCGAGCGCTTCAATGACAATGTGGACCAGCTTCTGGTATCGCTTCGGGGAGAGTTGGGGGCAGAATTCGTGATGGCAGATGAGCAGAAACGCCATACCGAGGTCCCGACCCTTGGCGAATTCCTCGCCGCGAATCCCAATCAGAAGCCGATGCGCTAGCATTAGATCGAATGTCCGCAATGGGTGCCAATGGCGGCCTCTGAAATATATCTCCAATCAATCCGCGCACTGGAATTCCATCTTAATTTCCGCGCGCATTCTCTTATTGTTATAGAACGGCATTTGTTGTTTTTTGTGATTTTCATCTCCGGATAATATTTCTTGGCGCTTCTATCAGCCAAGGGCAATCGGTGCTATTTAAGCCGCACTAAGCGCTGTGCCGCAGAAAGATCCCCATGACATACCGGGCGCTTCGTGATCGCGTCGTCATCCGACGCGCCGAAGATGATACCCAATACGAGGGCAGGATTTCCGATACCGCATAGGAGGAACCCAGGAAGGCGGGGTGATGTGCATCAATCACGCCCAGGACGAAAGCGGAAAGCTCAATTTCAAGACGGAAAGGATCGAACCAATGGCCAAGGGACAAATGAGAAGCAACCGCGAGACGCGGAAGCCTAAACAGGAAAAGTCGCCGGTGAAGGTCGAGGCGACCTTCGCCAATCAGGTCAAGGACGCGACGAAAAGCAGCCCAGGCGGCAAGCACAAAAGATGAAGCCAAAGGGAAACGCGCCAGGCGGCCGAGCGCCGTTTGTCAAGCGAGCATCCCCACGCCAACATTCCGAACCTCAGGACATCCAGCAACGATGAACTCTTTTTATGCGATCTATCGCTTCGACTACCCGCTTTTCCTCATTAAATCTGGGGTCGCAATCGCCCTTGTCTCCTCGACATTCATTGCCATGCGCGGAACTATTCTTTGATCGATGCTCTTCACCGCGACCTAAGCCCACCCCTTTTCGACGAAAAGGCTTGGCTCAAGATCATCGCCAATTATCGCCAACCGCATCTCAAACGCAGTGTTTTTGAACTTGCAGTAACGGCCATTCCATTTGCGTTTTGCTGGGCTGGTGCCGTGGCAGCGGTTCACTACGGCTTCTGGGCCGGGCTGGTTCTGATCGTTCCCGCAGCCGCCTTTCTGCTTCGCTTGTTTATGATCCAGCACGATTGCGGCCACGGCTCCTTTTTTGCGCGTCGGCGCATCGACGATTGGACGGGCCGCGTGATCGGTGTCCTGACGCTTACGCCCTATGATTACTGGCGCCGAGCGCATGCGGAGCATCATGCCTTGGCGGGAAATCTCGAGGGGCGCGGCATTGGCGACATAACAACGCTGACGGTATCGGAATATGACCGCCGTTCCTGGACCGGTCGGCTTAGCTATCGCCTGTACAGGCATCCGGCAGTCATGTTCGGCATCGGCCCGGCATGGCTGTTCCTGTTCAAGCAGCGGCTACCCTTCGGCATGATGCGATCGGGTTCCTTGCCCTGGATATCCACCATGGCGACAAATCTGGCGATCGCGCTTATCTCCGCAACATTGATGTGGGCAATCGGAATCCTGCCCTTCCTGCTGGTGCATCTGCCTGTCGCCTTACTGGCCGCAACCGCAGGCATCTGGCTCTTCTACGTGCAACATCAGTTTGAAGAAACCCATTGGTCAAGAGAACCGGAATGGCAATTTCCACATGCGGCCCTTCACGGTGCATCGCATTACGACCTGCCGCTGGCCCTTCGCTGGATCACTGGCAACATCGGTATCCATCACGTTCACCACCTGTCAAGCAGGGTGCCCTATTACCGGCTTCCGGAAGTGCTGAGAGACCACCCGGCATTGGCCGGCATTGGCCGCATCACCATGATGGAAAGTCTGCGCTGTGTAAAACTGGTTCTGTGGGATGAGCACAGCCGACGCCTGATCTCATTTCGCGACGCCGCAAAGCTGCGGCGCGCGCAGTAGTCTGGTCGAACGTACCGTTCGGAGCGGATCGGGCTTCAAATGGTTGAAGGTCGCGGCGCCGGCCTCCTTACCAGCGGATTTGCCAGATACACTGAAGCATGCTCCGGCCGCTGTAGATGCGGTGGGTCGGATGGCCTGCATTGGCCGTAAGCGGTCGTTGCGTCTACCGCCCCGGCCGACCCGTCTTCCCCTTCGTGCGCCCCTTGCGGCGTTGTTCTGCCGGATCCTCATAGCTCCCAACCCCCGTCTTGCCGCGCACCAGCGGGCGGACGTCGTCGGTCTGCTGTTCCAGCGGCGGCGAGACGCGCTTCTTCGTGCCGATCGATTCCCCTGGCTTCTCCGGCAGCTGGCCGGCGACCGGTTTTTCTGTGCGGCCGACGGTCATTTCGTCGAGGGAGTTCCGGCGGAAGAGGCTCTTGCCCGCGGGCTCGGCTATGTCGCGGCCCATTTCGTCGAGGTCAGGCTTGCGGAATAGCGGCGTCGCGCTGTCGGTGCCCGGCCCCATGTCCTCGAGGGTGGGTTTGGCCAAGTAGGAGGTTCCTCGCCCGCCCTCGCGGTTCGAGGCTCCGCCCTTCGGGTTCCGCACCTCACCATGAGGGCTACCCGCCGCGGTCGCAGCTCCGTCCGCATCCTGAGGTGGGCGCGTAGCGCCCCTCGAAGGACGAGGGCGGCCGCCTTCCAGCGCCTTCGACTCTTCTCGCGCCATTGGATCGTCCATGACGGCGAGTTCGGCGGCCTTGAGCCGCTTGATCTCGTCGCGCAGGCGCGCGGCCTTTTCGAAGTCGAGGTCGGCGGCGGCGTCGCGCATCTGCTTTTCCAGCGCGTTGAGATGCGCCTGCAGGTTGCCGCCGACGAGGTTGCCGCCGTCTGCAAAGCCCTTGCCCGAGGCGCCCGATATGTCGGCGCGGACGTGGTCGCGCTCGTAGACCGAGTCGAGAATATCGGAGATCTTCGCCTTGACGCTCTCCGGCGTGATGCCGTGTTCGGCATTGTAGGCCATCTGCTTTTCGCGGCGGCGGGTGGTTTCCTCCATCGCCCGCTTCATTGAGCCGGTGACGTTGTCTGCATAGAGGATGACCTTGCCGTCGACGTTACGCGCGGCGCGGCCGATGGTCTGGACCAACGACGTTTCGGAGCGGAGAAAACCTTCCTTGTCGGCGTCGAGGATCGCAACGAAGCCGCATTCGGGAATGTCGAGGCCTTCGCGCAAGAGGTTGATGCCGACGAGCACGTCGAAGGCGCCGAGGCGCAGATCGCGGATGATCTCGATGCGCTCCAGCGTGTCGATGTCGGAGTGCATGTAGCGTACGCGCACGCCCTGCTCGTGCAGGTATTCGGTGAGGTCCTCGGCCATGCGCTTGGTCAGCACGGTGCAGAGGGTGCGGTAGCCCTTGGCCGCCGTCTCGCGGATCTCACCGAGCACGTCGTCGACCTGGCTGCGGGCGGAGCGGACTTCGACGGGCGGATCGATCAGGCCGGTCGGACGGATGACCTGCTCGGCGAAGACGCCGCCGGACTGTTCCATCTCCCAACCGCCCGGCGTTGCCGAGACGGCGATTGTGTCGGGGCGCATGGCGTCCCACTCCTCGAAGCGCAGCGGCCGGTTATCCATACAGGAGGGCAGGCGGAAGCCGTATTCGGCGAGCGTCGCCTTGCGGCGGAAGTCGCCGCGGTACATGCCCCCGATCTGCGGCACGGTGACGTGGCTCTCGTCGATGAAGACGATGGCGTTGTCGGGCACGTATTCGAAGAGTGTCGGCGGCGGATCGCCGGGGTCGCGGCCGGTCAGGTAGCGCGAATAGTTCTCGATGCCCTGGCAGGAGCCGGTGGCTTCGAGCATTTCGAGATCGTAGCGGGTGCGCTGCTCCAGGCGCTGGGCTTCCAAGAGGCGGCCGGCCTTTTCCAGTTCGACCAGGCGGTGCTTCAGTTCCTCCTTGATCGACTTGATGGCGGCGTTCAGTGTCGGGCGCGGGGTGACGTAGTGCGAGTTGGCGTAGATCTTCACCGATTTGAGATCGCCGGTCTTCTGGCCGGTTAGCGGGTCGAATTCGGTGATGGCGTCGATCTCGTCGCCGAACATGCTTATGCGCCAGGCCGCATCTTCCAGATGGGCCGGGAAGATTTCGATGGTGTCGCCGCGCACGCGAAAAGAGCCACGCTGGAAATCCATGTCGCGGCGCTTGTATTGCTGGGCGACGAGGTCGGCGAGCAGCTGGCGCTGATCGAGGCGGTCGCCGACATTCATCTGGAAGGTCATGGCGGTATAGGTTTCGACCGAACCGATACCGTAGATGCAGGAGACGGAGGCGACGATGATGCAGTCGTCGCGTTCCAGCAGCGAGCGCGTCGCCGAGTGGCGCATGCGGTCGATCTGCTCGTTGATCGAGGACTCCTTCTCGATATAGGTGTCGGAGCGCGGGACGTAAGCTTCCGGCTGGTAGTAGTCGTAGTAGGAGACGAAGTACTCGACCGCGTTGTCGGGGAAGAAGTTCTTGAACTCGGAATAGAGCTGGGCGGCGAGCGTCTTGTTCGGCGCGAGGATCAGCGCCGGGCGCTGCGTCTGCTCGATTACCTTGGCCATGGTGAAGGTCTTGCCGGAGCCTGTGACGCCGAGCAGCACCTGGGAACGATCGCCGTTCTCCAGGCCCTCGACGAGGTCCTTGATGGCGGTCGGCTGGTCGCCGGCGGGTTGGTATTCCGAGTCCATGCGGATCGAGATGCCGCCCTCGGACTTCTCCGGCCGGGCAGGGCGGTGGGGCGTCCAGATCTTGCCGTTCTTGTGCAGCGGGTTGCCGCTCTCGATCAGCGCCGACAAAGCCTCGACCGTGGCGGTGACGGCGGTGCCAGCCTGCAGCGAGGCGGCTTCCTCCAGCGTCGTGTCCATGCCTGCCACCGGATTGAGGCCGGCGGCGGCGCGGGTCTTCGGATCGGTCGAACCGCCCATAGAGGTGCCGCGCGCGGATTTGGAGGCGGCGATCTCCACCTTCATGCGGTGCTTTCCGGCCTTCGAGGCGATCTGGCGCTGGCTCTCGACGCCGGAGGCCTCCGCATCGGCTTCCAGCTGCTTCACCCAGTCGGCGACGGAACCCTCTAGAGGGGCACCTTCAAAAGACGACTGTGGGGCTTCCTCGAAGCCATTCGGGGCGGGAGATTTCTTCGGAGCTTTGGCCATGGCCGGAATATGGCGAGACTCACTGCGAAAGTGAAGAGGCAAAGAGTACAAAAGGGAAACAAAAGAATCGTTCGGATTTGGCAAACAGTGGCGTTTGATTTTTATCTCCACCGGTTGTCGGCACCACCCGCGGCCGACCGTCCTTGGGGCAGTGAACGTTCTCGCCAAGGAGAGAGAGATGCGGAAGATCATTACAGGTGCATTCGTCAGTCTCGACGGCGTCATGCAGGCGCCGGGCGGTCCGGACGAGGATCCGATCGGCGGCTTCAAGTATGGCGGCTGGGCCGCGCCTTATTTCGACGAAGCGATGGGCGAGGCCGTGGGCGAGATGTTCGCCAATCCTTTCGATCTGCTGCTCGGCCGCAAGACCTACGACATCTTCGCCGCGCACTGGCCTTATGTGGCGGCCGACGACCCGATCGGTCCGCTGTTCGACCGGATCACCAAATACGTCGCGACCCGCAATCCGGAGTTCAGGCCCAGCTGGCAGAACAGCCAGGTGCTGGGGGCCGACGTGGTTGGCGCGCTCAGGGCGTTGAAGAGCAGCGACGGCCCGGATCTCCTGACGCAGGGATCGACCGACTTCCTGCAGACGCTGTTCAAGAACGACCTGGTCGACGAACTGCATATTTCATTCTTTCCCGTCGTGCTCGGCAAGGGCAAGAAACTGTTCGGCGACGGCGCCTTTGCTGGCGCCATGAAACTTGTCGGTTCCCGGGTTTCGGGCTCCGGCGTGACCACTAACAAATATGTTCGTAGCGGCGACATCGTGCCCGGCTCGTTCGAGTTCGAACAGCCGACGGCCGCCGAGCTGGAGCGGAGAAAGAGCCTGACGTGAGCGACCATTCAGTGCCGTATGCGGAGAACCGCGCATCGCCGTTGCTCTTCGCGTCGATCGAAAGCGTATGTGGAGGTAAGTCATGGAGGACGTTCCGGTCATCAAAATGCGGCGCAAGGGCAAGAACCTTGAGCAGCGGATGCTAATCCCGAGCGAAAAGATGGTCGTCGACGCCTTGCGGGCGGCTCAAGCGGGTCGTCTGTCGGCTCTGGGGGAGATCAGGCGCACGCTCGCGGCGGAATACGGCGCGGATGCGTGCTGCCCGGTGACGGTGCAGCAGCATCTGGTACCCATTAGCCAGGATGGCAGCGCTCCGTTCTGGCGCGTCGTTGACCCGGACCGTCCATTTGCCCGACGTATGACGGGCGGGCCGCATCGTATTCGCGAGAAGTTGGCGGCCGAACGCTGAGCGACGGTCAAACTGTCGCAGGCGGGAACCAGGACAGCAAAATGCTGACGTTAGACGAGGCTGCCTGTCACAGCGTCAACCTCGCCCATCCCCGGGCGATCCCTCTCTTCGACGGCATCCGGAAATTGCCCGCCTCGCCGCCGCTTTCGGACTGAGGAACAATGATGTCCGCAATGTAGAGCCTGCGCGCGCTACCCCGCAGCAGCGCAACACTGTCATCGCCAGCTATCTCGGCGGGACGCTCGATGCCTTCGATTTCTTGATACTGGTCTTCGTTCTCAAATATATCGCCGAGGAGTTCCACACCGACGTTCCCGCCGTCTCGGATGCCTTCTCGTATTAGGCGCACAGCCCTTGAGGATCTCCCACAAATCAACGTCAATCATTGATTGTGTTTGGAGGACATCTTAGATGTCGCCCTCGGCTACTGGGCAAGCGTGAAGCTGCAAGTCAGTGCAGCCTCTTGCGGAGCGGAAATTTGGCGATACATGCTGCCGCCAGTTTCAACGTCGGGAATCACCCATGCCCTTTGCCTTCAACCCGGCCGCCGTCTGGCCGATTGTGATGCTTTTCGCTTCCAACATTTTCATGACCTTCGCCTGGTATGGGCATCTCAAGCACAAGGGCGCGGCGCTGTTCATCGCCATCGTCGTCAGCTGGGCGATCGCCTTCTTCGAATACTGCCTTGCCGTACCGGCCAACCGTATCGGTTCGGCCGTCTATTCGACGGCGCAGCTCAAAACAATGCAGGAAGTGATCACGCTGCTCGTCTTCTCGGGTTTCTCGGTCTTCTGGCTCGGCGAGAGCCTGACCTGGAACCACGTGATCGGCTTTGCCCTGATCGCGATCGGCGCATCCTTCATTTTCCGCGGTTAGGGCCGACAGGCTGGCTGGCGCGCTACGCCTACCGCTCCACGAAGGCGCGCAGGCGTTCGAGCGCGTCGTCCCATTGCCGGGAGACGCTGTCGAGATAGGCGCGCATTTCGCCGATCCGATCCGGTTGGAATGCGTAGTGGCTTTCCCGCCCGACCTTCGTCGAGTGGACGAGGCCCGCCTGTTCCAGCACGCGCAGATGCTTCGTCACCGCCTGGCGGGTGAGCACGGTGCCGACCGAAAGACCTGCGATCGAGCGTTCGCGCCCGTCACTGAGGGTCGTCAGCAGCGACAGGCGCGTCGGGTCTCCGAGGGCGGCAAACAGGATCGCCGCGTTCTCGCGATGGAGTTCGACGTTAGCGATCGACGTATTCCTTGATGTTTTTCATCTGCGCGGCCCAGCCGCCGTCGTTCATACGGAAGGCTTCCTCGCGCCGGTGCGGCGGGACCTTATCGAAGCCCGATTCCGTGACCGTCAGTCGTGAACCGGACGGCGTCGGCTCCAGGCGGAACTCGACGAGAGTCGGCGGTTCACCGGAATAATCGATATTGGGATCGACGGCGTAGGGATGCCAGGTGAAGGAAAAGAGCTCGGGCTCCTCCATGCGCTTGACGGTCGCCTGCCAACGAATGTGTTCGTAGCCGGGATAGGTGATGTTACCTGTCGAATTCTCGCCCGGCACGAAGGGGCCGTCCAGTTGGACGCGGAACCATTCGCCGAATTCGCGGTGATCGGTGATGGCTTTCCAGACGCGCTCGACTGGTGCATTCAGTTCGATGATCTTCTCGATGCGGTCAGACATATCAGCAACCTCCTGGTTGCCTTTTAATCTCATATCTGTCGTTGATTGGCAACCAAAAAGTTGCGCATCTCTATCCGAGGACGTCATAAATGCGGAAGATAAAGCTGACCTGATAGACCAGATTGAGCCAGATAAAGGCCGCGTGAAAGCGGCGGTTGGCCGTCCATGCGGCAATGACGCAGAGGATGACATAGACGATATTGCGCGCCGGAAACTCCCAGCCGATTGACTGGATGTGATCCGTGCCCTTGATCGCAGTGTCGACGATATCGATGGCATAGGTGAGGGCGAGCGTGCCGAAGAACCAGCGCCGGCGGGAGTAGAAATACTCCTCGTAGCCACCGTATTCGTCGAGCGAGGCGGGGAAGAGCAGGGCGCAGAGCATGAAGAACAGGCAGCAGAAAGAAACCAGAAACAGGTAGATGCCGAAATGCAGCACCGGCACCGCCTGCAGCCGGTATTCCCACCACCAGATGTGGATGATGAAGAGAAACATGGAGGCCGCCCAGCCGAGATGCACGGCATAGGGCCTGGCCTTTGCCGGATGCTGGATAATGCCGGCGATGCCGGTCAGCAGCCGCGCAAGGCTCAGCGAGATCACCATCCCCATCACCACCTTGATGTGGAGAAAGACCTCGGGCGAGGCGACCGTTTCCATGGCTTACTCTGCGGCGACCGGCTTCGGCTTTCCACTCTCGTCGAGCGCAACCATGATGAAGGTCGCCGCTGTCACCTGTTCCATGTTGTTGTAGCGGGCGCGCGTTGCCCATGCCTCGACCGAGAGCGTGATGGAGGTGCGACCGACGGCCTCGATCGTTGTGTAGACCGAGAGCGTATCGCCGATCTTCACCGGCAGGGCGAAGGCCATCTCCTTGACGGCGGCCGTGACGACACGGCCTTTGGCGCGCTCGGACGCGGTGATGCCCGAGGCAAGGTCCATCTGCGCCATGACCCAGCCACCGAAAATATCGCCCGCCGGATTGGCGTCGGCGGGCATGGCAACGGTGCGAAGGGTCAGCGCGCCGTTCGGCTTGGCGTTGTCGGTCATGCAAGGCTCCTGTTCGGCAAGATAGATAGCGATTCCGAAAGGACCGTAGCGCAGATGCCTCTGAAGCGAAACGTAGCGCTGTCCAGAGGCAGTAGGTTCGTCGCCGCATCTGCTACCATAGTTCTATGAGAAATTACCTAGCGCGATTTGTGGCAACCGCTTATTGCCGATATAGATCAATGATTTGCACGGAAATTTGAGCTGCTGACGAAAACGCTCACCCTACGGCAGCTGAGTCAACTCTAATTAAAATTCACGATCCGGTAAGGCCCGCATAGCAGTATTTGACTATTCTCAAATTCTGAACTGTCGGGGCTCAATGCGTAACGTCAAGATTTCCACCCGCCTCTATTCTCTCGTGGGGCTGGCGCTGACTATTCTGGTTCTCGCCATCACCTTCTTCCTCAACTATTCGCACGCGAAGCTGGAGAGCGAGCGCAAGCATGGTCTTGCACAAATGGATGCGACGGCGATCGCCATCTTCCAGAAATACTACAAGCTGGAACAGTCCGGCGCCATGACGCGTGAGCAGGCGCAGACCGCAGCAAAGGACGTGATCTCGGCCATGCGCTACGGCGGTAATGGCTACTTCTGGATCAATGACATGCATCCGACGATGGTCATGCATCCGATCAAGCCGGAGCTGAACGGAACGGACCTGTCCCAGAATAAGGATCCGACCGGCAAGTTCATCTTCGTCGAGTTCGCCAATACCGTGAAGAAGAGTGGCGAAGGCTTCGTCGACTACTACTGGCCGAAGCCGGGCGCGGCCGATCCGGTTCTGAAATATTCGCACGTGGTCGGCTTCGAGCCGTGGGGCTGGGTCGTCGGCACCGGCGTCTACGCTGACGATCTTGCGGCGCTTTATCGCCAGAACGCGATCTTGGCGGCCGGCGCCTGCCTCGTCGGCGCGATCGTCATCCTCGGCGTCGCTTTTGGCATCGTGCGCAGCGTGACGTCTCCGATTGCTCGGCTGAAGGGCGCGATGAACGCCATTGCTGATGAGCGCGACGCCGTCGACATCGTCGACCACGACCGGCGCGACGAGATCGGCGCCATGGCGAAGTCTCTGCTTGTGCTGCGTGATTCCGTCCGCGAGCGAGCCCTGATGCGCGATCGCGAGAGCCGGCACCAGCTGCAGATCGAGGAGGAGCGTCGCGGCAACGAGGCCAACTGGCGCTCGGCAGCGGATCGCCAGACCTTTGCCATCCAGTCGCTCGGTGCGGGACTTGAGAAACTGGCTGCCGGCGACCTCACCGTGTCCATCGGCGATCTCGGCGACGACTACGCCAAGCTGCGTTCCGACTTCAACTCGGCCGTCGATGCGCTGAGCGGCGTCATCCAGGCGATCGCGGAATCGACCCGCGTCGTTAACGACAGCGCCAGCGACATCAGTGAAGCCACGAACAATCTGTCGAAGCGCACCGAGCAGCAGGCGGCCGCGCTGGAGGAGACGGCGGCGGCGCTCGACGAGATCACCGCGACCGTGCGGACCGCTTCGGAACGTGCGGCCGAAGCCCGCGAGATGGTGGCGGAAACCAAGACCAGCGCCGGCAAGTCCGGCGAGATCGTCCGCAATGCGGTCACCGCGATGAACCGCATCGAGGACTCATCAAACCGTATCAGCCAGATCATCGGCGTCATCGATGAGATTGCCTTCCAGACGAACCTGCTCGCGCTGAATGCCGGCGTCGAGGCGGCGCGTGCAGGCGAGGCGGGCCGCGGTTTTGCTGTGGTAGCACAGGAAGTGCGCGAACTTGCGCAACGCTCCGCCAATGCCGCCAAGGAGATCAAGGTATTGATCCGCACCTCGGCAAGCGAGGTCGGCAACGGCGTGACGCTGGTGCGTTCCACCGGTGATGCGCTGCTTGAAATCGAGGAACTGGTCAATCGCGTCAACAATCACGTGACCTCGATTGCGACTGCAGCGCGCGAGCAGGCCACGGGACTCAACGAGATCAACACGTCCGTCAACCACATGGATCAGATGACGCAGCAAAATGCCGCGATGGTGGAGGAGACGACGGCCGCAAGCCAGACGCTGGCCGAAGAAAGCCGGCAGCTGGGCACCTTGCTGGCCAATTTCAGGCTGCGCGCCGCCGGTGGCAGCAGCGCGGGACGGATTGCCCGCGCTGCCTGATTAGCTGACTAACAAATAGGCCAAGGGTCTCCCGGGCGACGCCACGGGGGACCTTTTTCGTGATGCCTACCTGCCCGTTGCGTCCCTTGAATTTGCGCTTTCAGATAGTAAGGTGCAGGGCCGGTCGTTATCGGCGCGAGAAGCAAGAGAGGAACGCATGAGACGTTTGCTGCTGCGCCTATTCGCATCGCTTTCGACGCCGGGGTTGGCACTTGGCTTCATCTTCTTTGCCGCGTCGCTGACGCCGAGCCTCATGCCACGATCCTTCTTTGTTCAAGGCGCGCTATCCGGCATCGCCGCCGCCGTAGGGTATCTGTTCGGGGTAACCTTTACATGGCTCTGGAAATACCTAGAGCTGCCGATGCCGGCGGGACGAAGACTGCCCGGCAACTTGATCGTTTGCGGACTTGGTATTGTGCTGTCAGTGCTCGTCCTGTGGCGCGCTGCGGGATGGCAGAACTCGATCCGCGACTTATGGCACATGGAGCGGGTCGATACGGCTGAGCCCTTCAGCGTCGCCTTTGTCGCAATCGTCGCCTTCTTCATTGCGGTTCTGATCGGTCGGCTGTTCCGGCTGACGTGTTTGTTCCTGTCGGAATGGCTATCGCGCTTCGTGCCGCGCCGCGTTTCTCAAGTGATCGGGGGTGTCCTTGCGATCGCACTCTTCTGGTCTGTCGTTGACGGCGTGCTGCTGCGTGCAGCGTTGCATCTAGCCGATAGTTCATTCCAGAGGGTCGATGCGCTTCTGGAAGACGGCGTCCCCATGCCAGGTGATCCGGCAAAGACCGGAAGCGCCGCCTCGCTTGTCACTTGGGAGGGACTTGGGCGTCAGGGCCGTAATTTCATTGTGTCCGGCCCGACAGCTGCGCAG
This sequence comes from Rhizobium sp. BK060, assembly GCF_014193145.1. Taxonomy (NCBI): domain Bacteria; kingdom Pseudomonadati; phylum Pseudomonadota; class Alphaproteobacteria; order Hyphomicrobiales; family Rhizobiaceae; genus Rhizobium; species Rhizobium sp. BK060. Next base: position 40,123 of record NZ_JACHYW010000038.1, on the reverse strand, counting down.
ATCGGCGATTTCTGGAAGACGCCGGCGCGCGAGCCGCTGCGTACCTATGTGGGTCTGAACAACGCGGAAACGATTGAAGAGCGCGCAAAGCTCGCGCTCGAAGAGATGAAGCGCCAAGGCGCGTTCGAACGCTCGCTCCTCGTCATCATTGCTCCGACGGGAACTGGCTGGATCGATCCGGAGGCAATGGATACGCTCGAATATCTGCATCACGGCGACGTGGCGAGCGTCGGGCTTCAGTATTCGTATCTCACGAGTTGGTTGTCGCTGCTGGTCGAGCCGGAATACGGTTCTGCGTCCGCCAGGGCGTTGTTTCGGGAAGTCTACGGTTACTGGACGACCTTGCCACGGGACGGGCGACCGAAGCTTTACCTGCACGGCCTCAGCCTCGGAGCGCTGAATTCGCAGGTCTCGGCCGATATCTTCGACATCGTGGCGGATCCATTTCAGGGGGCGTTTTGGAGCGGGCCGCCTTTTGAAAGCAGGATGTGGCGAGACGTGACGGCGGCGCGCAATCCCCAATCGCCTGCGTGGTTGCCGCAGTTCCGCGACGGGTCTCTCATCCGGTTCACCAACCAGACGAACCAGTTGAATATTCCCGGCGCAAACTGGGGACCCATTCGCATCGTCTATCTGCAGTATGCCAGCGATGCCGTGACGTTCTTCGATCCCTATTCTTTCTATCGGGAACCGGCCTGGATGAGGCGTCCGCGCGGGCCGGACGTTTCGCCGAGCCTGCGCTGGTTTCCCGCGCTGACGATGCTGCAATTGCTGGTCGATTTGGCGATCGCAACGAGCTCTCCGATGGGGTACGGCCACGTCTATGCTCCGCAGCACTATATTGACGGTTGGGTTGCCGTGACGGACGCGAAGATTGATGCCGAGAAGATCGATGCGCTGAAACGGCTGTTCGAGGCCCGATCGGTGCAGGCAGGCGTAGGTGACTAGTTATCCACAGTCAGCGTCCTAAACCGGGAAACGCTGTGCATTAACCATGGTTGTTAGCTTTTCATTTAGCGTCTCGTATCAGTTTGCGCCGCAGTGGCTGGGAAACCACAGCATTGAGGCTCGAAACAATGACCTACAGCGGATTGCTTCTTACTGCTATCGTGGCTGGTTTGATCACAATTCTGGCGGTCGGCAGTCGTCCGGCGAGTGAAGCCGCGTCCAACTGGCCGCAGATGCAGGTGATGAAGACAGACCGGATCGTCACGGGCAGCGTTCCTGCGCGATAATTGAGAAAGTGTCAGATTTATACCGTGTCAGCGGCGGCGGGCGCTTCGAATCGGCACGTTGGACCTCCCTTGGAGAGGTGTCGAGGCTGACATTCAGACTTTGTTAGGCATCGCAACCGCGAGGCCTTTGTCAACATCGGCGGATGACCTAAGTCGAGATCATGGGAGAGAAATCATCATCCGAGTCGCGGCCGTGTCTGATCGATCTGGTGATCGTCGGGGTGGTCGCGGGGCTTCTGGCCTGCCTGCTGCGTGGCGGCAACATCGGTGCGATCGCGCCGGTGGGTTTGGGAACAGCCTTGTCCTGGTATTTTTTGGGCTTCCCGATCATCAGGACAAGAAATCGCTCGCGCTAATTGGTCGTCCGAAGCAAGAGCACGTTAAGAGTCAGGGGCTTAATCGGGTAGGGTTCTTGAGGCAATTTACCCATGTGTAGTACCGATCAACGTTACGACGTCATTTGCGACCCACTCGATCTCTGGATGGTGTGGGACAACCAGACAGAAGAGCCTGCATCGTTCGGCGGACAGATATTGCATGGCTTGACGGAACGCCACGCCGTCGAAGTTGCCAAGATCATGAACGAGCTGTACGGCAACGAGAAGCGCGACGCGGCTCGTTTATCCGGCAACGACTTTAGCCCGACTGCGTGTCGCAGTGCCGGGGGTTGATGTTCTCGGGCGTCACCGTTGCGAGTTGTGAGCGCCGGGCTGGCACGGGCATAAGGTTCAGGCTATTCTCCGTCACCGCAGGCTTGGGCAGCGATGTCGCGTGCGTATTCGGGAGGCGCGCGGCATAGGCGGGGAGGCGGATGCCGTGAGCACTAAGGAATTGTTCTCGATCGCCGCCGCTAATGCGGCACGTTTTCGCGACACGACGGACAGCCGTCCGCATCGTCCTTTGCGGGACTATCCCGCCGCCGTGGAGGCCTTTGGCGCCCCGCTGCCTGAACTGTCGTCGCCGATGATCGACGTACTCGACGAGCTGGTGGTGACGGCGGAACCTGGCTTGCACTTGATGACCGGAGCGCGCTTCTTCGGCTGGGTCATCGGCGGCTCGCATCCCATGGGAGTTGCCGCTGATTTCCTGACGAGCGCCTGGGGACAGAATGCCGGCAACCATGCGGCGTCGCCTTCGGCGGCGGCCGTTGAAACAGTCGCCGCACGCTGGCTGCTTCAGCTGCTTGGACTTCCGGCGGGCTGTTCTGTCGGCCTTGTCACCGGCGCGACCGTCGCGAACTTCACCTGCCTCGCGGCTGCTCGAGGCGAGGTGCTGTTGCAGGCCGGCTGGGATGTCGATGCCAACGGACTGTTCGGAGCACCGCCGATCACGGTGCTGATTGGCGATGATGCACATACGACCGTGTTCTCCGCGCTGCAGTTTCTCGGCCTCGGCCACGATCGCGTGGTACGGATCCCGACGGACGATCAGGGGCGCATCGTACCAGCGGCGTTCGAGCAGGCCATGGCTGCCGTCTCCGGCCCTTGCACAACGATCCTCCAGGCAGGGCAGATCAATACTGGCGCCTGCGATGATTTCGGCAGACTGATCCCGATCGCCAAATCGAAGGGCGCGTGGGTGCATGTCGACGGGGCGTTCGGCCTCTGGGCGCAGACCTCGGCGCGGCGGCGTCATTTGACCGCCGGCGTGGAGCAGGCGGACAGCTGGGCTACCGATGGGCATAAATGGCTGCAGACGCCCTATGATTGTGGCTATGCGATCGTGCGTGACGAACTGGCACATCGGCGGGCGATGACCATTTCGGCGAGCTATCTGCCACTTGCCAGCGAGGGCGAGCGGGATCCCTCGCACTATGTGCCGGAGCTGTCGCGGCGGGCGCGCGGCTTTGCCACATGGGCGATGATCCGGCATCTCGGGCGTAGCGGCATCGAGACCCTGATCGACGGAGCGTGTGAGGCAGCTGCCGGCGTGGCGCTGGCGCTCGCTGAGGAGGCGGGAATTGCAATCGGCAACGATGTTCAGCTCAACCAAGTGATCGTGCGCTTCGGAGCGGACTTGCCGAGCGAACAGGCCGACGACCTGACCAGGCGAACGATCGGCGCCTTGCAACGCGAAGGCGCTCTGTTTGCCGGCGGAGCGACATGGCGCGGCAGACAAGTCATGCGCTTATCGGTTACCAATTACCAGACGAACGCTGCCGAAGTGGCGAAGGCGGTCGACGCAATCTTGAGAGCCTATCGGGCAGAGCGGCGAGACGCCGTGTGACCATATGGTGACCTGCCGTGCGCCACCCTACAACCCGCGGCCCCTCAGCCAACTGTCAATCGAGAGAGAGCCAGCACCGACGGCGGCGAGCACGAACATGCCGCCTGCAATGGCGAGGTCCTTTTCGAAATGAAAGAGTTCGTTCTGGTCGCTGAAGTTGGTGTGATAGAGCGTGGCAGTGGCGACGCAAAACAGGCCCAAGGCGGTCGCGCCGACGCGCGTCAAAAGCCCGGCGGCGATGGATAGGCCGGCGCCGATCTGGAGAGCGATCGTTGCCACAAGCAGTGGAACACTCAAGCCGAATTGTGCAGCCATCTCGACGGCGCCCGAAAAATTCAACGCCAGCGAGACGCCCTCATGCAGAAAGATCCAGGCGAGAAGCAGCCGGCCGATCAATAGCGCAATATCGATCGCTCCTGTGCCGACCGAGGATTTGCCGTCTGCCATAGGAACCTCCATGCCGCGCTACCAACGATCCGAGACAGCGTGCTCGCATTATAGCCCAGAGACGAGGATTCGTCAGCCTTGCCTCCTGAGCCCGCGGCGTGAGCAGGAGGCTAGGCAGCGTCCATTTTTGGACTGTCGATACCCGCGGGAGCCCCGTGGATCCAGAAGCGGTTCTTGCCGTCAGTCTTGGCCTTGTAGAGCGCGGAGTCGGCACAAACGAAGATGTCGAAGTTCATTGATGGATCGAAGAAGGCGACGCCCACGGACGCACCAACATGCATTCTGGACCCGTCCCGTTCGACCGAGCGGTTGAGGCAGTGGACGACGGTCTCAGCAAGCTTGGCGACGCTTTCGGCGCTGTTGTAGCCGCTGACAAGGACAGCAAACTCGTCGCCGCCAATACGGGCTACGAGGTCCGTTCCCTTGCACGCTGCCAGCAGCCGCTTGGCCGTTTCCCTGAGGCACTCGTCGCCAGCCTGGTGGCCGAACGTGTCGTTGATGCCCTTGAAGCCGTCGAGATCAATGAGAAGCAGGGCTGCGGCGGTTTCGCCGACAGCGTGCTGGGGCAGACGCTGCAGGGCAGACTGGAACTGCGCGCGGTTCGGTAGGCCGGTGAGGATGTCGAATTCCGCGAGATAGCGAATCTGGTCGAACATCATCTTTTCGGCCGTGATGTCGAGTTTCATGCCGAAGATGCGGACAGGGACATCGCCCTCACATTCGACGGTGGCCGTGATACGGATCCAACGGGTATTGCCCTTCGGCGTCACGATCTCGGCATCGAGCGTAAAGCCGCTTCGCTCCTCAATCGCGTGACTGCGCAGCCGCACAAGTTCAGCCAGCGAATCCCTGGAATAGCATTTCAAGATCTCCGCGCGATCGAGATCGGCCTCGTATGGCACGTCGAAGAGATCATAGACCATCTTGGTCCAGACAAGGCAGTTGTCCGGCAGGCTGCATTCCCACACGCCGATCCGTGCGGCTTCGGATGAGCGATCGAATATCTTGCGGCTGTGGGCGAGGGCAATCGCCTGCTGTTCGAGCTGCTGTTCTTTTTCCGCGACGGCACTTTGGAGCGCTTCTACCACAGCCTGGCTGCCGCGCGTGGATGGTGCCAGGCGAGCGGCGATTTTGGCGAAAGTAGCGAGGAGCTTCATTCCCGACCCAACGGTTGACGATCCAAATCCTACAATCGTTGGAATGACTTAAGATTTCGTTTTGTGCATTGTGCAGCAAGTTGCGTTGTCGAACGAAACGATGCCCAAACCGGAACATCTGCGCGTCCAAGCAAGCGTTTCTCCTTCGGGCCTGCGTGCGCTGTTCCGGCTCTATATCGGGCTCAAGACGCGGGCTTAAGCAATCCAGGTAAGCTTTCGTTCACCGTTCTTCATTAAATTTCGGCGTAAGTTTTAGATCCTTGCCGTTCCTCGGAAGCGATGAGAGCATGGCGTTTGTTTCCATACTTCGGCAATACGTGCTGCCAGTGCTGCTCTCGACGGTTCTGGTGACGTGTTCGACCGATGGCCTAATTCCGCCTGGTGATGTGGACAACGGCACACGGGTAGGGTCGATTTCTACGCCTGAGCGTCGCGTGGCTGCGGCGCGGATGCAAACGGCACCGATTGAGCAGGCCTATCCGGTAGCAAATGCCCCGGTCAGTGATGCTGCGGGATCCGTCGACTACCTCAACACACCCAATCTTGCCGGAATGGGACAACGCCGCGCCCAGAGCCAACCGCAAACGCGTCAAGCACCTGCACAGCCCGGGCGGCTGCCGATGATCGACAGCGACGAAGCAATGGCGGGCGCGCAGGGCGCCGCCGGCTCTCTTCGCAATCAGCCTTCGACCTGGGGCGGCACCCAGCAGCTCATCGTGCCCGAGGACGGTGTCAATATGGACGCCGAGCTTGGAGCCGAGCCTGTGGTCGGCCTCGCCGAGGAGCAACAGCAGCAAATCGCCGAGGGCCAATCCGATCAGCCCGTCGTCGATGGCATCGGTACCGATAATCCGACGCAGCTCAATCGTGCGCGGATTCCGGCGCCCACAGCGCAGGCGCAGATGGGCAACGCGCCTGTGTGGAACGATGGAAGGCCGGTGGTTGCGCCAGCGCGCGTGCCTGAGGAGAACGAGGAGCGGGAGGTCGCCATGCTGCGACCGAACAACCCGACCGCACCAATGACGAGCGAACCGGCCGCCCCCGTAGATCCGAGCGTGATGCCGGCCTCGGAGCTTGCCTGCCGCCGTGAATTGAAGCGGATGGGCGTCGTCTATTCCGAGAAGCCGCCGATCTCGAACGGGCCGGCCTGCCAGGTGCCGTACCCGATCTCCCTGCAGGGGTTGTCCGGCAATATTGGCGTCCGCCCGGCGGTGACGCTGAATTGCCAGGTGACGCTTGCCTTCGCCAAATGGGTCAAGAACGAGCTCGCGCCATCTGCTCGGTTTCGCTACTGGTCCGGCATCAAGACCATTCAGCCGCTCGGCGGTTATAGCTGTCGGCGCATGAACAACAGCCGGCAGCGCTACAATCCGATGTCTGAGCATGCCCGCGGCAACGCAATCGATGTCGGCAAGTTCGTCCTGAAGAGCGGCCATGCGATCGACGTGCGTAAGAAGGGGCTGTTCTCGTTCCGTGAAGGCAGGCTGCTGCAGGCCGTGCGCAGCGACAGCTGTAAATATTTCAACACAGTGCTCGGACCCGGTAGCAATCCGGAGCATTGGAACCATTTCCACTTCGATCTCAGGGCACGCCAGAGCGGCAGGGTCTACTGCGATTGAAAGGAAAGGCCGGCTCGAAGGCCGGCCCAAGGAGAACGCGGCGCGGGCGGCGCCGCCCAGCCGGGTCAGGTCTTGTGATGACTGGATACACTCATTGCATGTCGAGGAAGCAAAGGGAGCGTAACGAGGTCGCTCAGGCGGCTCTCCGCAAGGGGTGCGGCGGGACGGAGAGTGCTTGCTTGCCTCGCCGTCTTTATGGCTGAAAAATATCACCGGCTGATGACATCTTGTCGCTTTGAAGTTTTCCACAGGCGCGAATGTTTTTTTCTTTCAGACGCGTTTTCACGCAAGTGAATACTCTGTTCATCTGTGCCGGGATGTCAAAACTACTCAAAGCGGATATATAGCGCCCCAGCAACTCCCGCCGCAGACGTCAGAAGAGCCCTTTATGGCCCCGATCATTTCCATCCGAAACCTCACCAAGACCTATGCCAATGGATTTCGAGCGCTCAAGGGCATCGACCTCGATGTCGAGAGGGGCGAGATCCTGGCGTTGCTCGGGCCGAACGGGGCGGGCAAGACGACGATGATCTCGATTGTCTGCGGCATTACCAATCCGAGCGGCGGCATGGTGACCGTTGACGGTCATGACGTCGTCAAGGATTTCCGGGCGACGCGCTCGATGATCGGCCTCGTTCCCCAGGAGCTGACCACGGATCAGTTCGAGACGGTGTGGAACACCGTCAGCTTCTCGCGCGGGCTGCATGGCAAGCGACCCGATCCGGCCCATATCGAGAAGGTGCTCCGCGATCTTTCGCTATGGGACAAGAAAGACAACATGCTGCGGCAACTGTCCGGCGGTATGAAACGGCGGGTGCTGATTGCCAAGGCGCTGTCGCATGAGCCGGAAATCCTTTTCCTCGACGAGCCCACCGCGGGCGTCGATGTGACGCTGCGCAAGGACATGTGGCACGTCGTCGAAAAGCTGCGGCGCTCCGGAGTCACGATCATCTTGACCACGCACTACATCGAAGAAGCAGAAGAGATTGCCGATCGCGTCGGCGTCATCAACGGCGGTGAGCTGCTGCTGGTGGAAGACAAGACGGCGCTGATGGCGAAGCTTGGCCGCAAGCAGCTCATTCTCGAATTGAACGAGCCGCTGCAAGAGCTGCCGGAGCGCTTCGCCGGCAACGGTCTTTCGCTCGCTGCAGACGGCAGCCGCCTGATTTACGATTTCGATGCTCAGAACGAGCAGGAGAGCGTCGCCACGCTGCTGACGCGGCTCGGCGAGCACAATATTCACTTCAAGGATCTTTCGACGCAGCAGAGCTCGCTGGAAGACATCTTCGTGGCGCTCGTGGGAGGAGCGAAATGAACGTCGAAGCAATCAAATCCATCTATTTCTTCGAAATGGCGCGCACACGCCGGACGCTGTTGCAAAGCGTCGTTTCGCCCGTCATTTCGACCTCGCTCTATTTCATCGTTTTCGGCGCGGCGATCGGCTCGCGGATCCAGGAAGTCGAGGGCGTGTCCTACGGCGCGTTCATCACTCCCGGACTGATCATGTTGACGCTGCTTGGCCAATGCATCAGCAATGGCTCCTTCGGCATCTATTTTCCGAAGTTCACCGGAACGATCTACGAAGTGTTGTCGGCGCCGGTGGCTATGAGCGAGATCCTGCTCGGCTATGTCGGGGCTGCGGCGACAAAGGGGTTGATGATCGGGATTATCATCCTGCTAACCGCGAATATATTCGTGGATGTGAGGATCGAGCATCCGGTGATGATGGTCCTGTTCTTCCTGCTGACGGCGATCACGTTCAGCCTGTTCGGATTCATGATCGGCATCTGGGCGACCAACTTCGAGCAGCTGAACCTGATCCCCATGCTCGTCGTGCCACCGCTGACCTTCCTTGGCGGCAGCTTCTATTCGATCAGCATGCTGCCACCGTTCTGGCAGGCTGTGAGCCACTTCAATCCGGTGCTCTATCTCGTCAGTGGCTTCCGCTGGAGCTTCTTTGGCATCGCCGACGTCAATCCGCTGGTGAGCCTCGGGATGATCTCGATCTTCCTGGCGATCTGCCTCGGGACGCTCGGCTGGATCTTCAAGACGGGATACAGGCTGCGGAGCTAGCAGGGACCGGCGCGAGGTGCAGGGCCGTCCCTAGTCTCGCATCCGCAGCTCGTCCGTCTGGATCTGCAGAGACCCGAGGGTGGACAAAAAGCTCATGCCGAGGAGGCTCTGGTCGAGCTTGCCATCCTGCGCGACGCTGGCGGGAACGTTGTGGCGTACGATCGGGCCAATTGCCACCTCGGCGAGCGTGACACGGGCTGCGCGGGCGCGACCATTGGCCGTCATGACGCTCATTGAATACTCGAGATTGTCGGGGATGATGCCCACCCGCTCCGCGTCCTCGCGGGAAAGCGCGATCATGCTGGCGCCGGTGTCGACCAGCATCGAAATGCTCTGGCCGTTGATCGTAACATACGCTTCGTAGTGTCCGTTCAGCAGCTTGTGAAGGATCACCTCTTGGCCGCCCTCGCTGGTCGTCACGATCACTGCGCGGCCCGGCACGAGCCCGGCGAGCAGACGGTTGCCGACGCCAAGCGCCTCCTGCCGATAGAGATAGACGGTCGCAAGACCAAGGATCAGCACGAGCCAGATCATCAGGTTGCGCAAAGTCTCGCTCGCGCTGGTGCGCCGCGCCCAAATGCCGGCGGCCAGCATCAGCACGATCGGAAGCAGATAGACAAAGCGGCCGAAATCGTCGGTCCGCATGCCGAAGATCCGGCTCGTGTCGTCGCTGAATATAAGTACGGCGAGGCCCAGGCCAATCACCGCAAGGACGATCGTCAGACGGTTCATGCACGCGGCTCCGCTGTCGCCTGCATCGTCGGCTGTGGCGGGATTGCCAGCCGGCTTGCGGCAAGCCGCGCGGGCAATACGGCCATCAGCTGCCGGCGTTCCTCGTCGGAGAAGGACATCCAACCGCCGATCTCGGGAAGCGTACGGCCGCAACCCATGCACAGGCCGGTTGCCGGATCGATGGAGCAGACATGGATGCAGGGTGTTTGCATGCGATCTATATCGAGGTTTCACAAAGCCATGGCAAGGGCGCAAACGGCGGCGATTTCCGAAATCTGCTGGGCGGCGCCAAGTGTATCGCCCGTATGGCCGGCGAGCTTGTGACGGACGTACCGGGTGAAGGCCATGACCGACAAGCCACAGGCAAGAAGCGCGCAGACGACGGGGAGGAGATCGAGGCTCGGCCAGAGCAGCAGGGCGGCGAGAAGGCCGCCGGTAACCAGCGCCATGTGCATCGCGCCCTCGCCCGGTTGTCCTGCGGCGGCGGCCACGCCATCGGGTTTTGCCGATGGCAGCCGATGCCAGTGCCAAACGAGAGCGCCACGGCTGATGCAGGCGATCGCCGGAATAGCGAGTGCTGCGGCCAGCGGCGGTGCTGCTCGTGCGACTGCGGCAAGTGCCGCTGCTCGAAGCGCAAACGACAGGATCAAGGCGATCGCGCCAAAGGTGCCGATGCGGCTGTCCTTCATGATCGTGAGTGCATGCTCGCGGTCACGCCCGCCACCGAGGCCGTCGGCGCAGTCGGCCAGGCCATCCTCGTGAAGCGCGCCGGTCAATGCCGTCTGGACGGCGAGCGCGGCGAAAGCCGACATCAGCCGGTCTGCGCGCAGGCAAAGCATCACGAGGAAGACAAGCGCAGGCAGGAGTGCGATGACAATGCCCGCGACTGGAAAGGCGCGGGAGGCTCTATCAAGCTTGCCGTTGAAATCGGCGAAGGCTGAAGGCGGCATCGGAATGCGGCTGAGGAAGGCAACGGCGCGGGCGACGTCGGTTGCGTATTTTCCAATGTTCATTGTGCAGCCCGACCCCGCGACCATTTGCAGCGCTTTTGGAGTTGTCCGCCTCCGCGCCTGCCTTTAAGAGAGTGGCGACGAAAGAAGCTGATTTGCAGCGAAAAGACAAGTTACCGACCAAGACAAGGAAACCGCATTCATGAGCGTTTCAGGCCTGCCATTCGACGATTTCCGGGCACTTCTGCGCGATCTGCCGGGGCCGGATGCCAGAGCACTCGCGGCCGCGCGCGAACGCGATGCGCAGCTGACGAAGCCGCCGGGCGCACTTGGGCGGCTCGAGGAAATCGCATTCTGGCTTGCCGCTTGGACGGGCAAGGCACCGGCGGTGAACCGGCCGTTGGTGGCGATCTTTGCGGGCAATCACGGCGTCACCAGGCAGGGCATCACGCCGTTTCCTCCGACCGTGACGCAGCAGATGGTGGAGAATTTCGCGGCTGGCGGCGCGGCTATCAACCAGATCTGCGTGGCCTATGATCTCGGCCTGAAGGTCTTCGATCTCGCGCTCGACTATCCGACCGGCGACATTACCGAGGAACCCGCCTTGTCCGAACGTGACTGTGCGGCGACCATGGCCTTCGGCATGGAGGCGATCGCAGGCGGCACGGATCTTCTCTGCATCGGCGAGATGGGGATCGGCAACACCACGATCGCAGCGGCGATCAACTATGCGCTTTACGGCGGCACCGCGCGCGACTGGGTCGGTCCGGGAACCGGCTCGGAAGGCGATATGCTGGAGCGCAAGATTGCAGCCGTCGAAAAAGCGGTCGCGTTGCACAGCGATCATCTCGACGATCCGCTGGAGATCATGCGCCGCCTTGGCGGCCGGGAGATCGCGGCGATGGCCGGGGCGATCCTTGCCGCGCGTGTCGAACGGATTCCGGTGCTGATCGACGGCTATGTCGCGACCGCCGCAGCAGCCATCCTGAAGGCCGCCAATCCTTCGGCGCTTGATCACTGCCTGATCGGCCATGTCTCCGGCGAGCCGGGACATCTGCGGGCCATAGAGATGCTCGGTAAGACGCCGCTTCTGGCGCTCGGCATGCGGCTCGGCGAGGGGACGGGGGCGGCCCTGGCAGCCGGCATCGTCAAGGCCGCGGCGGCCTGCCATTCCGGCATGGCAACGTTCTCGCAGGCCGGCGTCAGCAACAAGCACTGAGCTTTCAGGTTTGTGACAGGTTGATGACAGAGTTCTTGCCGCGGGGACCGTGAACCGGTATTCGCAATTTCTGACTGGTGGCGGCAACAGCCGCCATCGACGGACGACGAGGGCACTTGATGAAACCTGCCGTGACAAAACTCACCGGCATCAGCCACTTTCTGGCAGCCGCCGGCTATTCGATCGGCGGCTTCCGGCGGCTGATCAAAGAGGCTGCGTTCCGGCAGGAACTGCTGTTCTTCGCGGTTTCGTTGATCCTCTTGATTGCTGTCGGCGCGACGCTTTCGGAGCTGATGATCGCCATCGTGCTGTTTCTCGCCCTCTTCGCCGTCGAGGCGCTGAACACGGCGATCGAGGAGGTCATCGACAGGATTTCCCCGGAGATCTCGATGGTTGGAAAGCACGCCAAGGATCTCGGATCGTTTGCCGTCGTCTGCATGATCGCCGCCTGCGGCGTGTTCCTGTTGTTCACGATCGGGAAGCATCTGTTGTTTGGGTGATGACGTCTGCAACCGGCAGTGGGCTTTAGGTTGTATCTGTTATCTAATGCATCTTTAGAATGTGTTTAGAATGTGTTTAGAATGTCACTCTATCCTCGGGCGCAACGCCAGGGGATGCGATGTCAACGAGCGGTCAGGACTTCACAGACGATCCTGATTTCAAGCGGATCGTCGATTAAATCGTTACGCAAAGCTCCTGCGCTTGCGTGAGACCGCCGGCGCATCCTCGACGGCCGGGACGGTCTGCAGCACGCGCTTGGCCGGCAGGATGGCGATGACTTCGGTGCCTTCGCGCAGCTTCGACTTAAGGATGAACTGGCCGTCGTGCTTGGCAAGGATCGCCTGAACGATCGGCAGGCCGAGGCCGGTGCCCTGTTCGGCGCTCTTGATCGCGATCGAGCCCTGGCCGAAGGCGGAGAGGACTACCGGGATCTCTTCTTCGGGAATCCCGGGACCGTTGTCCTTGATGGAGATGTATTGGCCGCCGCCCGCCGTCCAGCCGACCTTGACGTGGATTTCGCCCGCCTGCGGGGTGAACTTTACGGCATTTGAAAGGAGGTTGAGAATGACCTGGCGCAGCGACTTCTCGTCAGCCCAAACGGCTGGCAATTCAAGCTCGAACTGCTGCGAGATGGTGATGTTCTTGCCGCGGGCCCGCAGCTGTACCATGCCGATGCAGTCTTCCGAAATATTCAGCAGCGAAACCGCTTCCTCGCTTAGCTCGTATTTGCCGGCCTCGATGCGTGAGAGATCGAGGATCTCGTTGATGAGATTCAGCAGATGTTCACCGGAGCGGTGGATGTCGCTGGTGTATTCCTTGTAAGTGGGGTTGTTGAGCGGCCCCATCACCTCCGCGGACATGACCTCCGAGAAGCCGAGGATGGCATTGAGCGGCGTTCTCAGTTCATGTGACATGGAGGCGAGGAAGCGGGACTTTGCCAGGTTGGCCTCCTCCGCCCGGCGGCGGGCCTCATCCGACATCGACTTGGCGACTTCGAGCTCGGCGATCAGATCGTCTTTCTCGGCCTGATAGGCGAGGATCTTCAGGTTGGACTGGAAGAGCCGGTCACTGATGTAGTTGAAGAGGATGACCGTCGTTGTGAAGATGGCCGTCAGGCTGATCTCGAGGATTTCGCGGGAGAGGCCGGCCTTGGCAACCAATCCGAGAACGACAGGCGCGAACGTAATGAGCGCTGACGGCGTCAGCATGAAATTCGACATTGCTGTAATAGAGAGCGCAATGAGCAGCGTGGCGCCCTTGTAGAGCAGGAAGCTCGACGGTTCGCACGTGGTGCAATCCTGCAGGGCGAACACAGCCCAGCAGCAGCCAACCATGAATTGCCCAAGCAAGAGAACACGGCGCCATTTGCGCGCCGTCGTCGTATTGATTTCCTGCCCGCGGGCGCGGCGCGCGAGAAACACGTTTGTGGCATGGGCCGTCAGCGTCAGCAGCGCCCACAGAAAGATTTGAGTGTTTTCCGTGAAATAGACGCCGAGAGCGGCGATGATCGTAACAAAGAGCGGTACGATCGATGCGCCCTGGAGGACGGCATTTATGTGCATCACGAGCACGTCGCGATCGAATGCGCCGCTTGCCGCGTGGCTCGACTGGAGGCGCTCCCGCGTCAGCCGAACAGCCTTCGACACTGGCTTGTTTCGGTGACTGCGTGACTTGTCGACGATATTCTTATCGGTCGATGTGCTAACGCCAGTACTCATTGTGCACGTTGAAACTTGATCCGCGGGTGGCTACACCCTAGACCGCAATTCTTAAGATGATGTTAGCCATCTTTGCCAAGAATTTGTTTTTTAAGGAGGCGAAAGCGTGACACGCGGTTTGCGAGTGATGCGCGACGGCGTGACGGCGCTGGCTCTGCTGGCATTCCTGTGGCTGATTGCGGCCAAGCTGAGCGATCACGCCGAAACTGTCCATTCCGGCCAGTTTCGTGCGGCTGACGGCGATAGCCTGAACCTCGGCAAGGAGCGGATGCGGCTTTACGGCATCGATGCGCCCGAACTCAGCCAGACATGCGAATGGGCAGGCATTGCATGGACCTGCGGGCAGCAGGCGAAGCGGACACTGCAGGCTCTTGTCGCGCCGACCGACACGCAATGTAGCGGAACCGGGCGGGACCGTTTCGATCGCTTGCTGGTGGTCTGTCATGCCGGTGGCGTAGATCTAAACGCCGAAATGGTGCGCCGGGGCATGGCGGTATCCTATGGAGCCTATGGTGACGAGGAGGCGTGGGCGAAGGCAGAGAAGGCCGGGCTCTGGGCGGGCACGTTCGAGATGCCTCGAAGCGTACGGGACCATACGCCGCGACCAGATGCCCGCGGCATCATGGGATTGCTCGGATGGTGATCGAGAAAAACGCCTCTGACGAGCGGGCGCTCGATATTCTTCGGCGGGAGATCGCCGCCTGTCGTATCTGTCGAGACGCGCCGCTTAGCGGGGCGGACACTCGTTTGCCGCACGAGCCGCGGCCGGTCGCGGTGTTGTCGTCGAAGGCGAGGATACTGATCGCGGGGCAGGCGCCGGGCCTCAAGGTTCACGAGAGCGGCATTCCGTTCAACGATGCGTCCGGCGATCGCCTGCGCGACTGGTTGCAGGTCGATCGGGAGACGTTCTACGATTGCGACTGTTTCGCCATCGTGCCGATGGGCTTCTGTTTTCCCGGCTATGACGCCAAGGGCAGCGACCTGCCGCCGCGGCGCGAATGTGCGCCTCATTGGCGGAGCCGGGTGATCTCGACAATGCCGCAGATCGAACTTGTGCTGGCAATCGGCCAATATGCGCAGGCTTGGCATATGGGCGCGGAGCGTCGCGAAAACATGACCGAGACGGTGCGGGCGTGGCAAACGACGCTGTCGCGTCCGCGCTTGCCCGGAATCTTGCCGCTGCCCCATCCGAGCTGGCGCAACACTGGCTGGATCAAGCGCAATCCGTGGTTCGAGGCGGAGCTCCTGCCAGTTCTGCGGGAGCGCGTAAAACTCTTGATCGACTGAAACAAAATTCTTTTAAACTGCCGGAATCGCGTTATACAGAGAAAATAATTCGAAGGGGCTTTGTTGTATGGACCGTCTTGACCGCAAGATCCTGCGCCTTTTGCAGGAAGATTCGACCTTGGCCGTTGCCGATCTCGCCAAGAAGGTCGGGCTTTCAACGACACCGTGCTGGCGGCGCATCCAGAAGATGGAAGAGGACGGCGTGATCAAGCGTCGCGTCGCCATCCTTGATCCGGAAAAGGTCAACACGAAGGTCACGGTCTTTGTCTCGATCCGCACGGCAACGCACTCGATCGAGTGGCTGCGGCGCTTTTCGGAAGTCGTTGCCGATTTCCCCGAAGTGGTCGAGTTCTATCGCATGAGTGGCGACGTGGATTATCTGCTGCGCGTGGTCGTGCCTGACATTGCCGCCTATGACGCCTTCTACAAGCGGATGATCGCAAAGATCGAGATCCGCGATGTTTCGTCCGCCTTCGCCATGGAGCAGATCAAGTATTCGACGCAGCTGCCGCTTGACTACATGATCCTCGACAACGCCAAGTCGAACGAGGACTGACAGACGGCTGCGGCCATCTGTTATTCGCTCTGGCGAAGGTTCCTCAGCCGGTCGAACAGAACCGCAAGCACGATCGCGCCGCCGATGAAGGTGCCTTGCCAGAAGGCGTTGATCCCCAAGAGACCAAGGCTGTTGCGGATAACCTCGATCAATGCTGCGCCAACGATGGCGCCGAAGGCGGTGCCGACGCCGCCGGCGAGGTTTGCGCCGCCGATCACGGCTGCGGCAATCACCTGCAATTCCATGCCCGCGCCGATGTTTGTGGTTACCGCACCAAGCCAGCCGGTCTGGATGATGCCGGCAACACCGGCTGATAAGGCCGAGATCATATAGACCGCGACTTTGATCTTCCTGACTGGCACACCGGTCAGCGTCGCAGCGTGTTCGTTTCCACCGATGGCGAAGACGTAGCGGCCAAAGCGCGTCCAGCGCAGCACGAAGCCGGTCAGAAGCGCCAGCACGGCCATGTAAAGCACAGGATTGGCGATGCCGAGCCATGCACCGCCGCCGAGCGCCAGCAGCTTGTCGTGATCCGGGCCGAACTGGAAGACGACGGTGTTGTTCGAGGCCACCATTGCGAGGCTGCGGGCAATGGACAGCATGCCGAGCGTGACGACGAACGGCGGGAATCCGAGATAAGCGATCAGGATGCCGTTGAATGCGCCGATTACTAGCGCCGTGCCGATCGAGGCGGCAATGCCCGTTCCGATGCCGTAGCCGGCATGCATGGTAACCGCCAGCACCATACTGCAGAGGCAAAGCACCGACCCAACCGATAGGTCGATGCCTCCGGTGACGATGACCAGCGTCATGCCGAGAGCAATAATCGCGACAAACGTGACGTTGCGCGTGATGTTGTAAAGGTTGGTGGGCGTGGCGAAGGAGCTCGTGGCGAAGGAGAGGAAAATGCAGGCGAGGATAACGGCCATGAGGACCCAGAAGGTCTGGCTCGCGAAAATGGACGAGAGCCAGTTGCGCTGCTTCTGCGCGATCGTCTGATCTAGAGTTATTGCCATGGTCGACCTTCGCTTACATTAGGTAGGTACAGTGCGCTAATCACACCTGTTCGATTGCGCCTGTTATGAGCCCAGTGACTTCCTCCGGCGAACTCGCCGCTATCGGTTTGTCGGCAACTTTGCGCCCGCGCCGCATGACAATCACGCGATCAGCAACCGAGAAGACATCAGGCATGCGGTGGCTGATCAGAATGACCGCGATGCCGCGATCGCGCAGTTGACGGATGTGAGCAAGAACCTCGGCAACCTGGCGCACGGAGATGGCGGCCGTCGGCTCGTCCATGAGCACGAGCTTTGCTTCCGCCAGCATAGTGCGGGCGATCGCGACGGCCTGGCGCTGACCACCCGACATCTGTTTGACCAGATCTCGCGGCCGCGTCTCCGATTTCAGGTCCTTGAAGATTTCGCCAGCGCGCTTGTACATTGTCTTGTAGTCGAGAATGCGTAAGGGCCCGAAACCGCGGCGCATCTCGCGGCCTAGAAATACGTTGGCGGCCGCCGTCAGATTGTTGCAGAGCGCGAGGTCCTGGTGGACGATCTCGATGCCCCGCTGCCGGGCTTCTACCGGCCGATGCAGGACTAGGTCTTCGTCGTCGAGCCGCATCGTTCCGTGGCTTGGACGGAAATTGCCGGCAATCATTTTCACGAGCGTCGATTTGCCGGCGCCATTGTCGCCCATCAACCCAACGACCTCTCCCGCCTCCAGCGAAAAAGAGACGTCGTTGACCGCCTGTATGGCCCCGAAATGTTTCGAGATGTTCGCGAGCTCGAGAACTGCCACCAGCTGTCTAGCCTCCCAAAGCCGCGACCGTGTTTCAGCCGCGATTTCACCCGCCAGTTTCCTCCCTGCGAGCGCTTTCAACATTACCCAGAACCGCGTGAGACCGTCAATCGGATGCTGCTAATTTACGGTCTCCGCTACAATTATTCGTTTTATAGTACAATTTCGTTGACGCGCGGAAGTGTCTGTATATTAGCTGTTGATGGAGGAGAGCATGCTGATCCTTGTCACCGGTGCAACGGGCAAGGTCGGGCAGCACTTCATCGCTGGGCTGCTCGACGATCCGCGATTTTCGAAGGCGCGCATTCGCGCGCTTTGTCATAACCGCTTGTGCCCAGAAACCGAACGTGTCGAGGCGGTGCGCGGCTCGATCAGCGATCGCGGAGTGGTGACGCGTGCGCTTGCTGATGTCACGCATGTCGTGCATCTCGCGACATGCAAGGAGACGCCTGATGACATCATGGACGTCACCGTCAAAGGACTTTTCTGGCTTCTCGAGGGCTTCAGGACAAGCGCCACTGCGCGCCAATTCATTCTCATCGGCGGCGATGCGGGGATAGGTCACTTTTTCTATCGCCATGAGGCGCCAATCACCGAAGCTACGCCACACCAGGCTTATCCCGGTTGCTATGCGCTATCGAAGGTACTGGAAGAGGTGATGCTGGAGCAGTTCAAGATCCAGTATGGCATCAATGGCTGCTGCCTGCGGGCGCCATGGATCATGGAGAAGGACGATTTCAAGTTCACATTGTCGTTCGGGGATGATGTTTTCGGCGGACCGGACTGGAAGACGCTCGTTCCGGCGGGCGACGCCGCGCGCCATGTCCGGGAGCAGACGGTTCCGCTGTTGCGTGATGCCGATGGCCGCCCCTTGAAGCGCAATTTCGTTCACGTCGACGACCTTGTTGCGGCGATCCTTGCCGCGCTCGACAATCCACGCGCGAGAGCTCAACTGTTCAACATTTGCATGGATCGACCCGTCGACTACGGCGAGGTTGCCGCCCACCTTGCGCGCACACGCGGCCTTGGCTCCGTCGACATACCGAGCCAGTTCCATTCGAACTGGATGGACAATAGCAAGGCCAAATATTTGCTCGGATGGCGGCCCGTCTACGATCTGGAAATGCTTATCGACTCGGCCTGGGGGTATGTGCGTTCGGAGGAGGATCCTCGCATCGTCTGGTATCCGGGTTGATCATGTGGCGGGCGATGGCGTCCGCCATTTTTCAATGGGAGGAAGAAGCTATGAGGAAGGCATTATTGCTTACGGCCGCGGTGCTGGCGCTGACGGCCGGACAGGCCCTGGCGGCCAAGAAACAGTTGGTCATCGTGGTGAAGGGCCTCGACAACCCGTTCTTCGAGGCGATCAACCAGGGCTGCCAGAAGTGGAACAAGGAAAATCCGGACTCCGAATATGAATGCTTCTACACCGGTCCCGCATCGACCTCCGATGAAGCCGGCGAGGCGCAAATCGTTCAGGACGTACTGGGCAAGGCGGAAACGGCGGCAATCGCCATTTCTCCGTCGAACGCCAAGCTGATCGCGCAGACGCTGAAAACGGCAAACCCAAAGGTGCCTGTCATGACGCTCGACGCCGATCTTGCGGCAGAGGATTCAGCACTGCGCAAGACCTATCTCGGCACCGATAACTATCTGATGGGTGCGCGCATCGGCGAGTACATCAAGAAGGCAAAGCCGAAGGGCGGCAAGATCTGCACGATCGAAGGCAACCCGGGTGCCGACAATATTCTGCGTCGTGCCCAGGGGATGCGTGACACCCTGACGGGCCAGAAAGGCCTGGCCGCGCTGAAAGGCGAGGGCGGGTGGACGGAAGTTGCCGGTTGCCCGGTCTTCACGAACGACGACGGCGCCAAGGGCGTTCAGGCCATGACTGACATTCTCGCGGCCAACACGGATCTCGATGCCTTCGGTATCATGGGCGGCTGGCCGCTATTCGGCGCGCCGCAGCCCTACCGCGATCTGTTCAAGCCAATGGCCGACAAGATCGCCAAGAACGAGTTCGTGATCGGTGCCGCCGACACGATCGGCGATGAAGTCGCCATTGCCAAGGACGGCCTCGTGACGGCACTTGTCGGGCAGCGGCCATTTGAAATGGGCTACAAGGCACCATCGGTGATGATGGATCTGATCGCCGGCAAGCCGGTCGACGACCCTGTCTTCACCGGCCTCGACGAGTGCACGAAGGATACCGTCGACACGTGCATCCAGAAATAGTTGGGCAGGAGGGACAGTGGGTGGGCGGCGGTCGTCTGCCCGCTGCTCTTTGACGGACGAATGTGGCGGTCACCACGCTGCCGATGTCCGCTCCTTCCTAGCCACGACCTTCTCGCTGGTCAGTTCCCGGACGGCGTCCTTGCCGATCCAGCGTGCGGTCCGGTCGTCCGACGCGGCAAGGCTCTCCGCAAGCCTGAGCGCAGGACCATGGCAGCGGAGGTTGCGTTTGCCGATGTTTCTCAGCGCCCAATTCACTGCCTTGCGCACGAAATTGCGCGGGTCGCCAGCATGTGCCTCTATGAGCGGAAGCCATGCCAACAGCGTCTCGTCCGGCTCTGTCTTCAGATGAACGGCGGCGCCGGCGATCATAGCGAAGGCGGTCCGTCGGACGAACTCCCGGTCATCGGCTGCGAATTCGGGGACAAGCGCCTCGAGACGAGCTCCCACGTAGAGGTCCGCAGCGCAGTCAACGATTTCCCACGAGTTGAAATCATCGGCCCAGGTTCGCGCAATGTCCGATGTCAGCTTCTTGGGTTCCGCTGTGTAGAGAGCGAGCAGGTGGGCTTCGCGGATGTTGCTCTGCCAAAGCTCGAGGGCGCGACCGTGGTTTCGCTTGACCGCTCTGGCGACTTTTTGGAGATCCGGATTGGATATTCCGAGCGCAGTTTCGGTGACGATACCGAAACTGGCCATCCCGGCGATGTTTTCCTCCGAGCGCAACGTTTGCAGGTGCGCAATCAGCTCTGCGGCGCTGGAGGAAGGACCGATCATTTCTCCAATCGAGCCAACAGCGAGGACGTATCCCATCTGTTGCCGCCCATAGCCTGCACGTCGCCGTAGAACTGGTCGACAAGGGCGGTGACCGGCAGCTTCGCGCCGTTGCGGCGCGCTTCGCTCAGGACGATCCCGAGATCCTTGCGCATCCAGTCGATCGCAAAGCCGAAGTCGTACTTGCCCGCGTTCATCGTCTTGTGCCGGTTCTCCATCTGCCAGGAGCCGGCGGCACCCTTGGAGATAACCTCGACAACCTTCTCGATGTCGAGGCCGGCGCGCTTGCCGAAATGAATCCCTTCCGCGAGCCCCTGGACGAGGCCGGCGATGCAGATCTGGTTGATCATCTTGGTCAGCTGACCGGCGCCAGCCGGTCCCATGAGGCCGACCATGCGGGCGTAGGCATCGATCACCGGCTTCGCCTTCTCGAACGTGGCTTCGTCACCGCCGCACATGACCGTCAGAACGCCATTCTCGGCGCCCGCCTGCCCGCCGGAAACTGGGGCGTCGATAAAGCCACAGCTCTTGTCTTTCGCCGCGGCATAAAGCTCGCGGGCGACTTCCGCGCTCGCGGTGGTGTTGTCGATCAGGATCGCACCCGGCTTCATCGACTCCAGAGCGCCGTTCTCACCCATTGTCACTGAGCGGAGATCATCGTCATTGCCGACGCACGTAAAGACGAAATCCGCGGCTTTGGCGGCTTCCGCGGGAGTGGGCGCCGATTTGCCACCGAATTTCTCTGCCCAGGCGGCCGCCTTTTCTGCGGTCCGGTTATAGACCGTGACGTCATGGCCGCCTTTCACCTTGAGATGGCCCGCCATGGGAAACCCCATCACGCCGAGACCGATGAATGCGACTTTTGCCATGTGCCTATCCTTTCGTGAATGCAGGGCACGAGGATTAGCCGAAAGCACGGCGCGCGGAAAGTCGGGTGGGACGCAAGTGACCTTGAGGTGGAAAAATTTTCCCCGAAAGCGGCGATTACTGGTCCGGATAATCCCGTGAGGACCGAAAGATCATAAATATAAATGTCGATTGATTTTATAGAGTTTATCAGAATTGGGATATCGAAACTTGAAGCGGTGAAACCTGCCGGCTTCCAAAGAGGGAACAACCATGATTTCACGACGTCAGACATTGGGGCTTTTCGGCGCCGCGGTGGCCACGGCATTGTTGCCCGGCATCAAGGGCGCGCGTGCGGCAGCAACCGAATTTCGCATCGGCTGGCAGAAGAACGGGGTACTCGCTTTGGCCAAGCGGCGCGGCGCGCTGGAAAAGCGGCTTGCCGACCGCGGCATTACCGTCAGCTGGTCGGAATTCACCTCCGGTCCGCCGCTGCTCGAGGCACTCGGCGCGGGCGCGCTCGATTTCGGTGCGACCGGTGACGTGCCTCCGCTTTTCGCCCAGGCGGCTGGCGGTCATCTCTATTATGTGGGCCTCTATCGAGGCAGTCCCGCAGGCTCGGCAATCCTTGTCAGAAAGGACTCGCCGATCCAGACGCTAGAAGATCTCAAGGGCAAGAAGGTTGCTTTCAAGCGCGGTTCGAGCGCCCATAACGTTACGGTCAAGGCCCTGCGTAAGGCAGGCCTGGCGCCTGAGGACATCGAGGGCGTGGATCTCAGCCCGGCGGATGCGGCGGCTGCCTTCAAGAATGGCAGCATCGACGCCTGGTCGATTTGGGACCCATATCTCGCGATCGCAGAAGCCGATCCGGAAACGCGGGTTCTGACAACGGCCGAGGGCATTGTCGACTCCTATAGTTTCTTCCTTGCGAATGCCGAGTTCACCGACGCAAACGCGCAGGTCATCACCGATGTGCTTGATGAACTTAAGCAAGTCGGTCGGTCTGCACAGAGCAATCTCGATCAGACAATCAAGGAGCTCTCCGAAATTACCGGCGTGCCGCAGGAGGTAACGCGCGTGACGCTGACGCGTGCTGGCGCCGATCTTGGCAGCGTATCCGGCATCACGGATGCGGCTGCGGCCTACCAGCAGGGGCTGGCCGATGAGTTCTACAAGCTCGGCATCGTCCCGAAGCAACTGAACACCGGCGATATTATCTGGCGCGCCAAGGCAAGCTGATTTCCATTCCGACTAGAAGGCATCACATCCATGACCGGCAAACACGACCCCATCAATTTCCTCTGGTTCATCCCGACCTCGGGGGACGGCGCCTATCTCGGTTCGAACGAACAGACGCGCGCTCCGGAGATCGGCTATCTCACGCAAATCGCCCAGGCAGCCGATCGCTTGGGCTACTCTGGTGTCCTTCTGCCGACGGGCGTTGCCTGCGAGGAGTCCTTCGTGACAGCCGCCGCACTCGCCGCCAAGACCGAGAAGCTACAGTTTCTGGTGGCAATTCGTCCTGGCACGGCATCGCCGGCATATTACGCGCGCCTGACGACGACGCTGGACCGCATTTCGAACGGACGTCTGCTGCTCAATATCGTCGTTGGCGGCAGTCCAGCGGAGCTTGCCGGCGACGGCATTCATCTCGCACATGATGAGCGTTATGCCCATGCCGATGAATTCTTCACGGTTTTCGAAGAGCTGTTGGAGAGGGGTGTCGCGAGCTATGACGGCAAGTACATCAAGGCGACAAATGCGCGCCTCGGCTTCCCGTCGGTGCAGAATCCGCGGCCGCCGCTCTACTTCGGTGGTTCGTCGGATGCCGGCATCGATTTCTCGGTCGGCCGCGTCGACAAGTACCTGACATGGGGCGAACCACCGGCGCAGGTTGCCGAAAAGGTTCAGAAGGTGCGCGCCGCTGCCGCGCAAAAGGGCCGCGAAGTCAGCTTCGGCATTCGCCTGCATTTCATCGTCCGCGAAACGGACGAGGAGGCATGGGCAGCGGCCGATCGCCTGATCTCGAAACTTGACGATGAGACGATTCGCGAGGCGCAGGAGCGCTTCGTCAACGAATCCGATTCCGTCGGCCAGAAGCGCATGGCGGCATTGCACGGCGGCCGGCGAGACAAGTTGGAAGTGTCGCCGAACCTGTGGGCCGGTGTCGGACTGGTGCGCGCCGGGGCAGGAACAGCGCTGGTCGGCTCGCCGAAAACCGTTGCCGCGCGTCTGCGCGAATACCAGGACGTTGGCATCGACACCGTTATTGGGTCGGGCTACCCGCACCTAGAGGAGGCATACCGCGTTGCCGAGCTGCTGTTCCCCGAACTCGGGATCACGCGCCAAGAGCAGCGACACGGCTTCCAGACCGATTTCGGTAAGCATCAGGTCTTCGGCGGCGGCAGCCATGGCGGAAACCTGAAAGTGGTCTCCGGCTCCTGATCCGCCAATTGGCGCCGTCCGCTATCGGGCGGCGCTTCTTCATTGACGATGCACAGGCTTACCATGCCTCACCAGAAGCTCGGGTGAAGCAAGCAGAAGCGAGGAAAAACCTTCATGTCGACTTTCGATACGCCGATCGGGCGGGCGCTGACCGAACGCGTTGAGCGCAAGGGAAGGGTCCGCGTCTCGCCTCCGGGGCGGCATAAGCTGTTGCCCTTTCTCGTGCCGGTGGCAATTATTGCCGTCTGGCAGTTGGCCTCGTCGGCCGGCTGGATCTCCTCCCGCATCATGCCGTCACCCGTGGATGTGGCGATTGCCTTCTGGTCGACGACGATCACAGGACAATTGCCACACGATATCCTCGTCAGCGCCGGTCGCGCCTTTGCCGGTCTGCTGGTCGGCGGCTCGATCGGTTTCCTCCTTGGGATCGCCAACGGCGTCTCGAAAATCGCGGAGCAACTGACGGATACGACGCTGCAGATGCTGCGCACGATCCCGCATCTCGCCATGATCCCGCTGGTCATCCTGTGGTTCGGGATTGGTGAGGAATCCAAGTTGTTCCTGACTTCGCTCGGCGTGCTGTTTCCCATTTATCTCAACACCTATCACGGCGTTCGCAACGTCGATCGTGACCTGATCGAAATGGGCCGTGTCTATGGCATGGGAAGCTGGACCCTATTCAGGAAGGTGATCTTCCCTGGCGCGCTGCCGTCGATCTTCGTCGGGCTGCGTTACGCGCTCGGCATCATGTGGCTGACCTTGATTGTGTCGGAATCAATCGCGGCCTCATCAGGTATTGGTCACATGGCGAACAACGCCCGCGAGTTCATGATGACTGACATCGTCGTGCTGGCGCTGGTGATCTACGCCATTCTTGGCAAGCTTGCCGATGTCGTTGCCCGTGCGCTGGAGCGCCGGGCGCTCAAATGGAACCCGGTTTACCAGAAGTAGGAGAGGCGCCATGACCATCATCGCGCATGAGCGTTTTCAAGGGGCTGTGGACGAGCTCGAATACGAGACCGACCGTGCGACGCCGGCTGGCAGTGGGGCTGCTGCGATCACGCTGAAGGGACTTGAGAAGAGTTTCGGCAGCAATCGCGTGCTGCGCGGCATCAACCTCCACATTCCTGCCGGGCAGTTCGTCGCGGTCATCGGCAAGAGCGGTTGCGGCAAGAGTACGCTGTTGCGCATTCTGATGGGGCTCGACGAGCCGACGAGCGGCGAACTGCATTTCGAGAACGCCGATGGCTCTGATGCTGAAGCGAACGCGAGGATCGTGTTTCAGGAGCCTCGTCTGCTCCCTTGGCTGAGCGTCGCCGAAAACGTAGTAGTCGGCCTTGGCGATGGGATCGATAAGCGCGTTGCCCTCAGGGAGGCCCAGGCTGTGCTCGGCGAGGTGCAGCTTGCCGAAAAGGCGAACGAATGGCCAGCGCGTCTTTCAGGCGGGCAGCGGCAGCGCGTGGCGCTGGCGCGGGCACTCATCAGCAAGCCCGGCGTGCTGGCACTGGACGAGCCGCTCGGCGCGCTCGACGCGTTGACACGGATCAGCATGCAGGAACTGCTCAATCGCGTCTGGCGGGAGCTAGGCTTTACGGCAGTTCTGGTCACGCACGACGTCAGCGAGGCGGTGCATCTCGCCGATCGTGTGATCGTGCTGGAAGAGGGGCGCGTTGAGCTTGATCTGGCGATTCCCTATCCGCACCCGCGCCGACATGGCAACCCCGCGCTGGCAGAGCTCGAAGGGCGGCTGCTGGCGGCGATCCTGGGGACGGGCACCGCCCACTGAACGGCGCAGGTCGTGATGTGCGACGGGCGATCTCAGATTGCGCCGTCGACGATCACCATCGGCGTGCCCTGCGAGCAGCGCTCGATGCGAGCGTCGATCTTGTAGATGTCGCGAAGCATGGCGTCGGTGATGACGTCTGATGTTGGTCCGCTCGCCACCATTGCTCCATTGGCGATGACAATCGTGTTCTCGCAATAGCGCAGCGCATGATTGAGGTCGTGGAGCGTGATGAGCACGATCATCCCGTCGCGGCGGGCAAGGTCGGCGATAAAGCTCAGCACTTCGATCTGCCTGTGGAGGTCGAGTGCGGAGGTCGGCTCGTCCATCAGCAGGACCTCGGGCCTGCGTACCAGTGCCTGTGCGAGAGACACGAGTTGGCGCTGGCCTCCTGAAAGTTCGCCGAGACCACGGAAGGCCAGATTTTCGATACGGAGGGCCTTCAGGATTTCATCGATGCCGTCAAGCTCGTCGTCGGCAACCCGCCAACCGCTGCCTTGCTTGGCAGACAGAAGGATCGACTCGTAGACGGTCAGGACGGCATTGGCGCCTGTATCTTGCGGCATGTAGCAGATCGTCCGTGATCCACGCTCGGTATCGGAAAGCTCGACCAGTCCCGGACCTTTCACCAGCGCCGCGATCCGCTTGAACAGCGTCGATTTGCCTGCCGCGTTGGGGCCGATGATGGCCGTGACGCTGCCGCCTTTCAGGTCGTCGATGCTCACGTTCGATAGAACGGTCGTGCGCCCGTAGGAGGCGCCGACATCTGCGAGAGCCAAGGCTACCATGCGCGCCTCCTATTGCTGAAGATGAGAACGAAGAAGAACGGTACGCCGACGAGCGCCGTAATCACACCGATCGGCAGGATCGCACCTGGGATCAGGATCTTGCTGACGACCGATGTCACCGACAGGAGAAGGGCGCCGCAGATGACCGAACCCGGCAGGAAGAAGCGCTGATCCTCGCCTACGACCATGCGGGCGATATGCGGGCCGACGAGCCCGACGAAGCCAATGGTGCCGACGAACGACACTGGGATGGCGGCCAGAAGACTGACGATCATCATCGTTTGTAGACGCAGCCTGCGGACGTTGATGCCGAGGCTGGCCGCCTTGTCGTCGCCGAGCCGCAGGGCCGTCAATGCCCAGGCCTGCCGCATGAAGAGCGGCACGGTGACGACGAGCACGGCAGCGGTGAAATAGACCTTTGCCCAAGTCGCCTTGGTCAGGCTGCCCATGGTCCAGAAGACGACGGCGGCCAACGCCTGTTCAGAGGCGAGATACTCCAAAAGCGACAGCGCGGCATTGAAGGTGAAGACGAGGGCGATGCCGAGCAGTACGATCGTTTCGACGCTCACGCCGCGCATCGTCGAGGCGAAGTGAATGAAGAGCGCAGCGGCCATCGCCATCAGGAATGCATTCAACGGAATCATGTATTCGATTGCGCCCGGAAAGATCGCAACGCCGCCGACAAGCGCCAGGGCGGCGCCGAAGCTCGCGGCGGCGGAAATGCCGAGCGTGAAGGGGCTAGCCAGCGGGTTCGAAAGGATCGTCTGCATCTGCGCACCCGCCACGGAAAGCGAAGCACCGACGGTC
The DNA here is from genome assembly GCF_014193145.1 of Rhizobium sp. BK060. NCBI lineage: Bacteria > Pseudomonadati > Pseudomonadota > Alphaproteobacteria > Hyphomicrobiales > Rhizobiaceae > Rhizobium > Rhizobium sp. BK060. The sequence continues at coordinate 12,934 of NZ_JACHYW010000038.1, read as the reverse complement.
ACCGCCATCAAGGCGATCGGCATGCGGATATCCCAGATTATAACGCGAAGCTGGTTGGCAGCCGCTGCCGGGTCAAAGAGCGCCGACAGTACGTCCGAAAGCGCATAGTTGGCAGGCCCGAGCGCCATATCGGCCGAGATGCTGAAACAGAGCGCTACGGTTAGCCCGACGAGGATGAGGATACGGCGAAACGCAAGGGCGCGATATTGCTCGCGCCCTGTCGCTTCAACCTGGACCTGACTGAATGAGGCCATCAGTTGGAGCCCTTTTCGAGAGAAACGAAGTATCCCGGCTGGTAAGTCACCGGCAGGAACCTCTTGTGGAATTCTGCGAAGTTGGCTTCGGGATCGAGATCAGCGAAGAGATCCGGGTGAAACCATTTGGCAAATTGCTGAATCGGGAAGAACTCGTAAGGCGCGCCATAGAACTGGTGCCAGACGCCATGCACGTTGCCGTCCTTAACAGCTTTCAGTTCCGGAAAGGGCGTGCGGGTCATGAGATTTGCCAGCCGCTCGCGGGCCAGCGCCATATCCGCGCCGCGCCCGACGGGCACGAACTGGTTGATGTCGGACTCGGCTGCCCAGTTCGATCCGGTGACGATGACATGCTGCGGATCCGAAACGACAAGTTGTTCGGGATTGAGATCGCCGAACGTTGTCTTGATGACGTCGGCGGCAACGTTGTGGCCGCCCGCCTGTTCGACCATGGCGCCGAAATTGACCGGGCCGAAGGTGCGGCAGCACGTGTTCTCGCCGGAAATGCCAGGCGCGCGTTCGATGAAGACGTGCGGTCGCTTGAGATCCTTGACGGTCGCAAGCCTGTCGGTCACGCGCGCAATCTCTGCGCGGCGATAGGCGATGAACTCCTTTGCACGCTCCTCCGCGCCGAAGAGCTGGCCTAAAATCTCGATCGAAGTCTCGCTGTTCCTGTCGGGATCGATGCGAAAATCGAGGTAGATCACCTTGATGTCGGCGGCTGCCGCTTTCTCTTCGAATCCGCTCTCCTTCGCGGACTTTTCCGCCTCGAGATTGAGCGTAATCACATCCGGTGAGAGCCAGATCGCGGTTTCGAGGCTGAAATCGCCCTGCGGCACATAGCCGAAACGCGGCAGCTTCTCGATCTGCGGGAAACGTTCGGCATAAGCCTTGTAGCTATCAGGGTCTTTCCTGACGAGGTCGTCGCGCCAGCCGACGATGGTACCGAAGGTCTGCTCACCCTTGAGCGCTGCAATCACATGGATCTGACGCGCCTCGCCAACGATGACGCGCTTGGCTGGCAGGTCAATCTCGACCGTGCGACCGGTGACATCGGTGATTTCCGCAGACAGGGCGGGCCTGGTTACGAGCGCAAGCGCAAGGACGGCAATGTGCCGGAGTGTCGTGAGCCGCATGGACACCTCTCAATCTGAAAAAGGAAATAACGGAGCCGCATACGCGCGGCCCGTCTTGCTATGCCGGCGGACCTTCGGTGGTCCCGCCGGTCGCGTCCTACTGGTCGTCCTTCAACGAAACGAAGTAACCCGGCTTGTATTCCAGCGGCAGGAAGCGCGCGTGTAGTTCCTTGAACGTCGCTTCGGGGTCAAGATCGGCGAAGAGATCCGGATGCAGCCACTTTGCGATCTCCTGGATTGCCACGAACTGGTAGGGGTTGTTGTAAAACTGGTGCCAGATGGCGTGAACGTTCTTGTCTTCGACGGCCTTGACGTCGGTGAAGGCAGGGCGCTTCGTCAGGGCCTCGAGCTTGCGGTGCGCTTCCTTGAGGTCAGCGCCATAGCCAACGCCGACCCAGGCGCCGCCCGGAACATACTTGTCCCAATTGCCACCGGTAATGATGATCTGGTCAGGATTGGAGGCAATGATCTGCTCGGGATTGACGGTGCCGAACGTGCCCGGAATGATGTCCTTGGCCATGTTCTTTCCGCCCGCGATTTCGACCATCTTGCCGAAGTTCTCGTCGCCGAAGGACATGCAGCAATCGTCGGAGTAGCCACCGGCGCGCTCGACGAACACGACGGGCTTGGCCGGATTGTTCTTTTCGAGGATGTCGGTGACGCGCTTGATGCTGTCGGCACGGAACTTGATGAAGTCCTCGGCAACGGCCTCCTTGCCCATCAGCTGGCCCATGATGCGCATGCTGGGCTCGGTGTTTTCCATCGGCTTTTCGCGGAAATCTATGTAGACCAGCGGGATGCCGACCTTGGCGAGCTTCTCGATATAGCCGGCTTCTTCGGTTGCTGTCTTGGCATCGACGTTCATCAGAATGACGTCGGGCTTGAGCGCCACGGCCTGCTCGACATCGAAGGTGCCGTCCTTCATGCCGCCGAAGGTCGGAAGCTTGGCGATGTCAGGATACTTCGCGAGATAGGCCTGGTAGGATTCGGGATCCGCCTTGGGCAGGTCGTCGCGCCAGCCGACGACGTGCTCGAAAGGCGCCTCCTTGTCGAGAGCAGCCAGGAAGTAGATCTGCCGTCCCTCGCCAAGAATCATGTGGTTGACGGGCGCGCTCACTTCGACGCTTCGGCCGGTCACGTCCTTGATCGTGATCTTGTCGGCCAGGGCGGGCAGGACCGCGGAGACGAGAAAGCCCATTGCAAGCGCTGCTGTTTTGCCTGTAAGTCGCATCGAAAAGTATACCCCCATGGAAAACTTTTCGTCGTCTATTATTTTATGACTTAAGCAGTCAAGTTATATCTATTAGAACGATTTCAAACTGAAATGGCGATTGGCATGAGTATGAGTGAAACGGGAATTGCAGGCGGGCACAATTATGGACTTCGCGAGGAGATCAAGGCCTACTGGTCAGCACGCGCGGCGACCTTCGATCTGTCTCCTGGGCACGAGATTTTTTCCGAGCCAGAGCGCCTTGCCTGGCATCGCCTGATTCTGAAGCATCTGGGGCCGGGCAACGGCAGGCTGGCGCTCGACCTCGCCAGCGGTACCGGCGTGATTTCCCATCTGATGGACGATCTGGGGTTCAAGGTGACCGGGCTCGATTGGGCCGAGCCGATGCTGGAGCGAGCGCGCGCCAAGGCAAAGGCGAGGGGGCGCTCGATTTCGTTTAGAATGGCCGATGTCGAGAACACGATGGAGCCCGACGAAACCTACGACGTCATCATAACGCGCCATCTGGTCTGGACGCTAGTGGATCCGAAGGCGGCTTTCGCCGAATGGATGCGTGTTTTGAAGCCGGGCGGGACGATCCTCATCGTCGATGGGGATTTCGTGAATGTCAGCCGGGTAGAACGCGTTCTGAAGGCGCTCGCGAAGACCATGGAGAGGGCAGGCTTGCTCAAGGCCGATCCGCCGCATGCACCGCCCGAGCTCATGAAAAATCACAGTGACATCGTTTCGCGCGTTCACTTTTCGGAAGGGGCACGGGCGGATCTGGTCGCAGGCATGCTCGGCGACGCCGGCTTCGAAGGGATCACGATCGACACGAACCTGCGCGAAATCCACAGGAGCCAGGCGAAGCACTGGAACTATCTGAAGGCGCTGTCGCGCGGAATCCAGCATCGCTTTGCCATCAGCGCGCGTAAACCGGCCGGCTGAAGACAGCCAAGCAACCGCAATAGCGGGCGCAGTTTCGCGAGGCGGCTAGAACAGCAATGCGTTGAGGGTGACGAGCACGACAAAAGCAACGACGACCAAGGAAGCTCCCCAAGCAACCGTGCGGTTGGCATTGGCCAGGACTTGTGGTCTGGGGCCGCGCTTGGGATTGAATTTGTGCCGACGCTTTAGTGCGGTTCCACCTTGTGAAGATCGCTTCTCTGCAGCCATACCGCCTCACTTGCAGCCGTGGGATTGTTAAGACGCCAATCTATAGCATGAAAGCGGTCCAATATTTAGTGTGCGGTGCTGCCGTCTCGCTCGACATAGGCCTGGATGCGATCGATCAGAATCTCGGTTCCTTGCCGCCGTGAGCCGCCGTCGGCGTAGCCATCGAGGAAAACGACCTGCTCGGTGAAGAGCATGGTTGTTCCCGATGGAGTCGCCTCGAAGGTGATTGTCGCAAGCGATGCCGAAATGCGCGTTTCGCCGAGCTTCATGTCATAGGCATAGATGATGCGTGCCTGCGGCACGATATCGAGATAGCGCGCCTCATAGGCGTGCGGAACGCCGTCGCTGTCGGCGACGCGGTTTCGCTCCCGGCCGCCGACACGGAAGTCGAGGCTGTATTCGAGGGGCACCCATTCGTCGTGGCAGGCAAACCACTGGCGCTTGGCTTCCGGATCGGCCCAAGCGGCAAAGACGCGTGAGACCCGCGCCCGCATCTTTCGCTCGATCGAGAAGGTTTCGTGCATGGCGGAATATTTCATCATCACGGTCGTCACTCCGGTTGGTCGTCTGCCAGGAACTGGTCCAGGCGGTCAAAGGCTTTGTTCCAGCTCGCCTTGTGCGCGGCAAGCCAGTGCTCCATCTGCGCCAGTGCATCTTTCTGCAGGCGGTAGGTGCGCACACGGCCGCTCTTTTCCGAGTGGACGAGGCCGCTTTTTTCCAGAACCGCGAGGTGCTTCATAACGGTCGGAAGCGCCATCGACAGAGGTTCCGCGAGCTCCGATACCGAGGCGGGCCCATGGCCGAGGCGATCGACCATGCCGCGCCGACTGCGGTCCGACAGCGCGCGGAACATCTGATCGAGCGCGGCGGGTTCGTGCATCATTCGGCGGCTTCGTCCGGCCGGAAGCGCGCAGGCAGGCGTTCGCGGTAGGGATAGAACTTGAAGTAGGGGCGCGCCTCTTCCAGGACGCGCGCAAAGGAAGGGCGCGTCAGAAGCCTGTTATAGTAACCTTGCAGCTTCGCTTGGTCCACGAAGGGAACCAGTGTCTCGGAGTAGAAAAGGGCAGGCGCTGCGGCACAATCGGCCATGGTGAAGCTGTCCCCGGCAATCCATGGGTATTCGCCGAGCTGCCGCTCGATAATGCAGTAGGCTTTGCGCAGCGCCGCCTCAGCCTCGGCTACACGGGCTGGATCGCCGCCGCCACGCAGGCGTTCGCCAACGATTCGCTGCATCGGATCCTGCACATGCAGATCGAAGAAACGATCCCACAGCCTGACTTCGAGCGCTTTGTCGAAATCGTCTGGGATGAGGGTCGTCCTGCCCGGATAGTACTGATCGAGATACTCGATGATGATTGTCGTTTCTGGGATCGTGCGGTCGCGCGCCTCGTCGCGCAGCACTGGCATCTTCCCGAGTGGCGAGATGCTGAGGAACGCCGCTCTCGATGCCTCGTTTCCGAGATCGACATGAACGGCCTCGAAGGGGGTGGCGTTCTCGTAAAGCGCGATCAAGACTTTGTGGCAGAAGGATGCAAGCGGGTGACTGTGGAGGGAAAGCGACATGCGGCCAGCCTTTCACGCTGTTAAAAACTTGCGCGATTGGCTAAGTATCAGGTCGTCGATGTGGGTTCAATGGAAAAGTTGCGTCATTGGCTAACTATCGGCGGACGGAGGCGGTGTTGGCCCGTTGTCCAGCCGCTTCGAATGCTCGACAGTTGCGCCTGCCCGACCCAATCAATCGTCTGATAGATCCCACGTCATTCGTCTAGCAACGCAACACAATCACTGATTGCATTCAGTGTCGCAACTGCTGCGTCGCGGAAATCTTTCGCTGCAGACATCAGCCGAGGCGCGCGATCACCAGATGGCCCGGGCTCGGTTGACCATCCTGCATGCGGACGTTGATCTCCCTCATCTCGACGAGTTCGAATCCGGTCGCCGTGAGCCTTTCGCGAATGTAAGCCGCCGAATGCAGGAAGCGCTGGTGGGGGCCGACCAGGTAAGGTTGGCCTTTCGCAGATGCCTCGGGCAGTTCCTCCGAGGAGAAGATGAAGAGGCCGCCAGGATTGAGGTTTTCCGCCGCGCCGAAGAACAGCGGCTCCAGTGCGCCGAGGTAGGGCAGGACGTCCGTTGCGGTGATGAGGTCGAATGGATCCTCGTCATTGTCATCGAGGAAGTCTTCGACTTCTGCGACGAAGAGCGTTTCGTAGAGATCCTTCTCGTGGGCAATCTCGACCATGTTTTCGGAGATATCGATGCCGGTCATGTCCTCGCAGAGATCGCCGAGCGCGCTGCCGGTAAGGCCGGTGCCGCAGCCGAGGTCGAGCATACGCTTGAAGGGACCAAGGTTCAGGTCCTGCAGGCGTTGGCGGACCATCATCGGCACGTGGTAGCCGAGCTGTTCCACCAGAACGTCCTCGAAGACCTCGGCATGCTGATCGAACAAGGTCTCGACATAGGCGTCCGGCGCCTTTGTCGGGGTCTCGCCGCGTCCCATGGAGGCGATCCTCACGGCCGCACCGCCATGATCGTCGGGATCGATGGCAAGAACCTCTTCATAGGCCTTCACGGCTGCATCAACATCACCCGCCTTCTCAAGGGCAAGAGCCCGCTCGTAGGCTTCCGCGAGTGCGTCTTCGTCGATCTTCTTGGCCATAGCAATTCACCATCGTTTTTATTCCAGAGCTGCGTCTAAGGCGACTGAAAGTCTTTTGCAATGGCGACGTCCGAGGCGCAGAATAAGCATCCCCTAATGGATAAGAACAAAATGGAGGAAATGCCATGGTCGCCGAAATCAGCAAGGCAAGTTTCGAGAAGGAGATGGATAGTCCGCGACCGACGCTCCCGGCCACTCCAGGCGAGATCACGAATACGCTCAGCCATTATTATCGCGGCGAGCTCGGCCGCATGATAAGCTGGCGGGATCGCATCGACCGAACATCGAATTGGGCAATCACAGTCGCGGCGGCACTCCTTTCAGTCTCTCTGTCAACGCCCACGTCACACCATGGCGTGCTGCTTTTCGGGATGATGCTGATAACCCTATTGTTGCTCATCGAAGCGCGCCGCTACCGCTTCTTCGACATTTATCGCTCCCGTGTACGCAAGCTGGAGCGGGGCTATTTCGCGCAGGTTCTTGCGCCGAATGGTGACGCCAGGCCCGATTGGGCCGGGGCCATCGCCAAGAGTTTGCGCAAGCCGCAGTTTCTCTTGAGCTATCCCGGGGCGGTGAAGCGCCGACTGCGGAGAAACTATTGCTGGATGTACCTCATCCTGCTTCTCGCATGGTGCCTGAAGATTACGACACCCAAACTCCAAACCGAAGGAAATCCGCTGACGCAGGCGCATTCATGGAGCTATGTCATCGACAACGCGGCGCTTGGCCCGATTCCGGGTTGGGGCGTACTCTGCATTGTGAGCTTGGCCTATGTCGGCATCCTGTACGGCACACTGCATCGCGAGATGGACGAAGACGAATTCGTCCAGGGGGAGGCTCATGTCTGACCGGCGCTTGCTGCACAGTCAGTTGAGGATGAACTCGCCTCTCAGGGCGCGCCATTCGGTGGCCGAGATGAGTTTTCGGTGTATGTAGCGCACCGAATGCAACGGCCCGTCCAGCTTTTCCTGCCAAAATTTCAGGAAGCTACGCATCTCGGGAAAGTCTGGAGCAAGATCGTAGTCCTGCCAGATGTAGGTCTGAAGGATCGCTTGGTGATCCGGCATCCTGTAGATGATTTGAGCCGTCGTGAGGCCGTAGCCCTGAAGCTGCCTTTCCATGTCCTTGTGCATCGTCGTCTCGCTTCTGGTTCCAAACGATCGCTTGTTAGTGATCTTGGAAATGGAACCATCACATGCTTAACCGAAGCTTGACGAATTGCCAGCGGTTTGTGGATTTGTTTTATAATTTCAAATCGTTAGCAGCTATCGTCGGTGAGTGCTGCCAGGTTCTCAGCGTTTCAGGTGGCGGGTGATGCGACGCTCGATCCAGCCCCAGAGGTGGCGCAATGCTTCGACCATGCTGAGGTAGAAGATCGCCGCCCAAAGGTAGGTTTGATAGTCAAAGGTGCGCGAGAAGGCGTAACGCGTTTCACCCATCAGGTCGAGGACGGTGATGATGGCGACGACCGCCGAGCCCTTGATCAGCAAGATGATCTCATTGCCGTAGGGTCGCAAGGCGACGATCAGCGCTTGCGGCAAGATAATCTTGCGGAAGGCGATGACCTTGTGGATGCCGAGCGAGGCTGCGGCTTCGTGCTGGCCGCGCGGAACGCTCTGGATGGCGCCACGTAGGATTTCAGCCTGATAGGCGGCCGTATTGATGGTCATCGCAAACAGGCCGCAAAACCAGGCATCGCGGAAGAACCACCATAATCCGACGGTTTCCAGCTGCGGACGGAAACTGCCGAGACCATAGTAGATGAGGAAGAGCTGCGCCAACAGCGGCGTGCCGCGGAACACATAGACGTAGCAGTAGGCGATGCCGTTGATGAACCTGTTCTTCGACATGCGGGCAAAGGCTACCGGCAACGACAGGATGGCACCGAAGAACACCGAGATCACCACCAGCGCGATCGTCGTGTACAGACCATGCAGATAGCGAGGGCCATAGCGGGTGAACTTCTCCGGATCCCAGCCGCTCACGACCATGGCGACCAGCGCAGCCGCAAGGGCGGTCCAGAGTGCGACGACGATGTAGCCGGTGATGCGCGTAGCGGTGATCGGCTTGTGCGCTTGCTTCGGCGCCGGCTGTGCCGGAATGAGCGTCTGGGCGTGGCTCATCGGCTAATCTCCGACCGCTTGGCCCACCGCTCGATGTAGCTGAGGCCGAAGGAGGAAATGACAGCAAGGCCGAGATAGAGAGCGCAGGCGACCGCGTAGAACAAAAACGCCTGTTTGGTGACCTTAACAGCCACACCGGTCTGGCGCAGGATATCGGCAAGGCCGATGATCGAGACATAGGATGTGTCCTTGAGCAGGATCATCCAAAGGTTCACGAGGCCGGGAAGGGCGATGCGCACCAGTTGCGGTAGCACGATCAGGAGCAGGGTGCGGCCACGATGAAAGCCCAGCGCGTCGCCGGCTTCGTACTGGCCTTTCGGAATGGCGCGGAACGCCGACAGCAACACTTCCGAGCAATAGGCGGAGAATACGACCGAAAGGGCGATCATCCCGGCGAAGAAGGCGTTGATTTCGATGCGGCCGTCGTAGCCCATGGAGGCGAGGATGGACTGGATCAGAATCTGCATGCCGTAATAGATGATGAACAGCGTCAGCAGTTCAGGCAGGCCGCGGAAGATCGTGGTGTAGATGCCGGCAGCAAGACGGACCGATTTCTCTTCCGATTGCTGGCCCAGCGCCACGAGAAAGCCGATGATCAGTCCAATTGGCAGGGTAACCAGAGCGACCGCAACGGTGACTTTCAGACCGGCGGCGATCTCATCGCCCCAACCAGTGTCGCCACAGGCCAGGATCGTTGAAGAACCGAACCAGGTGAAGAGTCCTGCGGGTCCGCAAAGCGGATCGAAGATGTAACCAATCCAGGCCCAAAATGAGCCTAGTGCGGAAAATAATCCGCCCATGCCAGTTTCCCCTCGCGGTTTGTACCGCTTTGATCTTTCTATTCTTGTCAAACAAAAATGGCGGAAGAGCAAGCCTTCCGCCATCAGCTTTATGGGCGAGCTACAGCTTTTCTTATTCGCCGTAAACGTCGAAGTCGAAGTACTTGTCCTGGATCTTCTTGTATTCACCGCTGGTGCGGATCGCGGCGATCGCCGTGTTCAGTTTTTCACGCAGTGCGTCGTCGCCCTTGCGGACGGCAATGCCTGCACCCACGCCGTTGATTTCCTTGTCGACCGGGAGCGGCGTCAGGATCTTGCAGCATGCGCCGGCATCCGATTTGACCCACTGCGACAGAACGACGATGTCGTCGATGACGGCGTCAACGCGGCCGTTCGCGATGTCGAGCTTGTACTCGTCTGCTGTCGGGTAGAGCTTCAGCTCGGTATCGGGCAGGTGCTTTTCAGCGTAGTTCGAGTGGGTGGTGGAGGTCTGCGCGCCGATCATCTTGCCCTTCAGGCCGGCAACGTCGGTGACGGTCGAATCCTTCGGTACGGCGATTGCCGGCGGGGTGTTGTAATACTTGTTGGTGAAGTCGACGAGCTTCGAGCGCTCCGGCGTGATCGACATGGACGAGATGATCATGTCGAATTTCTTGGCCTGCAGCGCGGGAATGATGCCATCCCAGTCACTGCTGACGATGGTGCATTCGGCCTTCATCTCGGCGCAGAGCGCGCGGGCGATGTCCATGTCGAAGCCCAGGAACTGGCCGCTGGCGTCAACATATTCGAAGGGTGGATAGGTCGAGTCTGTGCCGATTACATACTTCTCGCCATCAGCCATGGCGGCGCCTGCGAAAAGAGACATCGCAGCGACGGAAACGGCGGCAAGAATACGGGTGGAGATACGCATGTTAGTCCTCTCTGTTGGTGCTGCCGCTCGTGTTCTTCTTTCGGACGGCGGCTGAGCAGGGCGGTGCTGGGCACTGCCTTGACGCGATACTCAACCCTTTTTCTATGGAATTGCAACTGGAATCGGAGGGGCGCGGCGAAGGGTCAGCTATGGCGAAGATGAACAATGCCGCACTGCCACATTCATACCGGGTTAATAGTCCAGTTCCTAAAACTCGTGGAACAAATGCAGTCCTCGCGCGGTTTTCGCCGCGGGTGATTGCCCCAAAATCGGACGTGGCCACGACTGCGTCTCAAAAACATAAAGTCAACGAGGAGCCCCTATGGGAATGAAATCCAGATTGTTTGCCAGTGCCGCCTTTCCGCTGTTGTCGCTGTCGCTTGTAATGCCCCCAGTGCATTCTTTTGCCGCGGTTGCCAGCGTTGAGCAGGTTCGCACGGCGCCGGAGGCGGTCGCGGGCAGCTTCGAGGTTGCGCAGGATGCAGCACCTTCAGACGAAGAGATTCTGAAGAAGCGGCGGAAACAACAGGATGGTGGCGGCGAGCAACAGGCGCCAGCGGCCCAGGAGCAGCCACAACAACAGGAAGCCCCTGCCGAGCAGCCGCAGCAACAGCAGGAAGCGCCTGCCGAAAAGCCCCGCAAGCAGCCTGAGCCGGCAGCCGAAGCGCAGCCCGAGCAACAGGCAGCACCGGCCGAGAAGCCGCGCCGCCAGCAAGAACCTGCCGCCGAACAACAGTCTCAGCAGCAGGAAGAAGCTCCCGTCGAAAAGCCGCGCAAGAAGCGCCAGCCCGCTGCCGAGCAGGCAGAGCCCGCCGCTCCGCAGGAGCAGGTAGCTCCGGCTCAGGAACAGCAACCCGCGGACAACCAGGAAAAGCCGCGTCGAAATAAGCGCGACAAACAGCCATCGCAACAGGAGGCCGCGCCGCAGCCACAGACAGAACAGGTCGCCCCGCAGCAGGAGCAGGCTCAGCCGCAGGGTGAAGAGTCGCAGCCCAAGGGTAAGGGAGGCAAACAGCAGGCGACTGAAGGTTCCGAACAGCCGGTAAAGCCGCGCAAGAAGCCGGCCGCCGCTGAAACGCAGCAGCAGGAAACGCAAAAGCCGACAGCGGAACAGACACCCGTTCCACAGGAATCGCCGGCGCCCGAAAAGGCTCCGAAGCCACTGGAAGCTCCGACAGCCGAAAAGCCGCCAGTTCCCGCACAGGAGCCTGCGACAGAGGCCGAGCCTGGCGGCACACAGCCGACCCAGCAGCAAGGCGAGCAGGTGCCCGCACCTCAGCAGGGCGAACAAATCCCGGCTCAGCCAAACGGCGCACCAACCGATCAGCCGGTAACGGGCCAGGCCGAGCAGGCTATCCCGGCACCGGAGAAGATCACGCCCAAGGAACTCGAGCGTCGCAAGGAAATTGCCGCGGATCCGAGCAAGAGCACGGAGACCGTCGTTTTGCCGGTTGAGAACGGTGCCGCCGTTCTCGATAGCGACAAGGACGCCGACCGCTCCGGTGGCATCCAGTCCCGTCGCGATCGTGACAGGCAGCGTGGCCAGGAGCAGAATTTCCGCGTTCCGAAATCCGACGCTGACGCCCAGATCATAACAGAAGGCGCCAAGGCCGCCCCGATCAGGATCGAAGCCGTCACCAGCGAACAGGGCCAGCGTCTCGACAGGCGTCCGCAGTTCGAACAGCCGGAAGGCGCACGCTTCGGCGAGCGCGGCGACGACAATCGCGTGATCATCCAGATCAACAACCAGACGATCATTCGCGGTGATGACGACCGGCGCTTCCTGCGGGATGGCGAACGTCCGATCTACGAGCAGCTGCCGCGGGACCGTTACCGCGAGACGATCGACCGTGACGGCTATCAGATCGTGACGATCCGTAACCGTTATGGCGACATCATTCAGCGGTCGCGCGTCGACAATCGCGGGCGTGAGTCCGTGCTCTACTATTCGCCCGACCTCTATGAAGATCCGGACCGCGGCTACTTCGAGGATCCGGGCCGTGATCTGCCGCCGATGCGCCTGCGCATTCCGCTTGATGACTACATCATGGACACGAGCAGCGACGACGACCGCGACTATTACGACTTCCTGCGCGAACCACCTGTGGAGCCGGTGGAGCGTGTCTATTCGTTGGATGAGGTGAAGTATTCGGCCCGTATCCGCGACAAGGTACGTCGTATCGACCTCGATACGATCACCTTTGCGACGGGTAGTGCCGAGATCCCGATGAGCCAGGCGCGCAGCCTGCGCAAGGTTGCCGATGCGATTAACGAGGTGCTGCGCAAGGACCCGTCGGAAACCTTCCTGATCGAAGGTCACACGGACGCTGTCGGCTCCGACCAGAGCAACCTCGTCCTGTCGGACCAGCGCGCAGAGTCGGTGGCGAACGTCATGACTGACGTCTATGGCATCCCGCCTGAAAACCTGGCAACACAGGGCTACGGCGAGCGTTACCTCAAGGTCAATACGCAGGGGCCGAACCAGGAAAACCGCCGCGTTACCATCCGTCGCGTGACGGCCCTCGTACGCCCAGTCGCCTCGCGCAACTGAGCCGAGAGGCAGAACTGATCGAAAGCCGCCGGAAGACCGGCGGCTTTTTCGTTGTGCGCGAGGCATGGCGCGTCGTGGGAGGGCACCGTTTGACCTGGATGGTATCCGGACTGCGACTGATCCGTCGCTACCTGCAGGC